>DAOUMH010000001.1:0-18543 GCA_034411815.1 Dehalococcoidales bacterium
TGAGGTCTGGAATACCAACAACCAAGACCTGGCATCCTACGGATTACCGTGTCAAACGACTCATGCCGTTCAGTTCTGTGCCACTGGACCTGCCTGGGCTTCCTTCTCCACCTACGGTCAGGTAGCAATTGACTGGGTTACCCTTACCAGTGGGACATGTCCGGTAGGGGGCACTATCTACTCCATAAATAAGGCCAGTGTTCTTGCCCCATGGATTGGTTTAATCCTGATATTGCCTCTGGCTATCGGAGCACACCGTATTTTAAGACGGCACCGGGTTAAAGCTGACAATAAAGAGCTATGAAACGATATCTACTTATAGCTATAGCCGCCATATTTATCCTGGGCACCCCGGGGCTGGCTTTAGCCCTGGGTAACGCAGCGCCCGGCACCAGCCCTGAGGCCAAGGCAGCTATTATTGACCAGCTTTACTACCTTGATCCAAATCAGGCATTTGTTGAGGAGGCCACAGAAATCCTTGAGGCTCACGGGCTCGAGGTTGATGTCTGGCAGGACAAGGAGGTTACCGTAGACCTCTATAGAGAATTACCAAAATACGGATACAGCCTGATCATATTCAGAGCCCACGCCGGAATTTTATCCTACCAAGAGGGCCCGGCGGTGAAATCAACAGAAACAACATACCTGTTTACCGGTGAAGCCTACACCACGACAAAATATGTTAGGGAGCAACTAACCGGGTGTGTGCAGAGCGCCCAGGTGATAAAGGGCTATCCCATGGTCTTCGCCATCAGCCCCAGCTTTGTTACCGACAGCATGGAGGGAAGATTTGATAACACCGCCATAATAATGGCTGGGTGCTCCTGCACCCGTCTTACCGATATGTCCGCTGCCTTTGTTGACAAGGGGGCATCAACCTACCTGGGCTGGGATGATAATGTCGGCTTGGATTATATAAATGATGCTGTCCTGAACCTGATTGAGAACTTGGTCAGTGAAGACACGACCGTATCGCAAGCAGTAGCCGAGACAACGAACGAGGTAGGGCCTGACCCATATTATCATGCCTGTCTGAAATACTATCCACCGGAAAGCGACAGCCTGACCATCGGTGAACTAACGAAGTGAGCCACCCGGCGTCTCCTGTCTTACCAGCCAGTATTCCAGACTGTCAGCCAGGGCCAGCCAGCTAGCCTCTATAATGTTGGTTGAACTACCTACCGTTCGCCATTCATCAACCCCGTCGCTGGACTCAATAAGAACGCGAATCTGTGACCCGGTGCCGGTACTTTCTTCAAGAATGCGCACCTTGTAGTCAACTAACCTGACCTGTGCCAGACTGGGGTAGAATTGCAATAGAGCCTTACGCAGTGCCTCGTCCAGAGCATTAACCGGCCCATTACCCTCGGCAACAGTATGCCTTATCTCAGCGCCTACCCTCACCTTCAGCATTGCCTCGGACAGCATCTCCTCCAGATCCCTTTTGGTAGGCAGGCGCCGCCTCTTCTCTACCACCACCATAAAATCAACCAACTCAAAGGGCGGCTGATAATCAGGCCTAGCCCGGCGAACCAGTAGCTCAAAGGAGGCTTCAGCATTATCGTACTGGAAGCCACGGCTCTCCAGAGACTTGACCTGCTCCAGCAGCTTCTGAGCTTCCTTACCCTGCGGGGGTAAATCCAGACCTATTTCCCTTGCTTTATACAGGATGTTCCCCTTCCCTGACAGTTCGGACACCACCACCTTGGGCTGATTACCCAGCCGGGTCGGGTCCACATGCTGATAGCTCTCTGCCCACTTGTTCAAGCCCGAAACATGAAGCCCACCCTTATGGCTAAAGGCGCTGGAACCGACATAGGGAGAGAAGGCATCGGGAACAAGATTAGCCATCTCGCTTACATAGCGAGACACCTCGGTTAATCTAGCCAGCTGCTCATCGGTAACGCAATCAATACCCATCTTAATCTTCAGGTTGGGGATAATAGAGCAGAGGTTAGCGTTACCACAACGCTCGCCATAGCCATTGATAGTACCCTGAACCTGAGTAACGCCGGCACCTACCGCAGCCAGGGTATTAGCCACCGCCACTTCACTATCATTATGAGCGTGAATGCCCAAGGGAACATCGGTTACCCTCTCGACCGCCTCAACAATAACTGCTATCTCATTAGGCAGCGTACCGCCATTGGTATCGCAGAGCACCAGACAATCAGCCCCGGCTTCAGCAGCGGCTGTCAGGCAGCGCAGACTGTAGGCAGGATTAGCCTTAAAGCCATCGAACAAGTGCTCGGCATCAAAGAAAACGGTAAACCCCTTTGCCTTGAGATAGCCTATTGAGTCGGCAATCATGCTGAGGTTTTCGTCCAGGGTAGTCTCCAACACCTGGGTAACCTGTAACTCCGAGCTCTTACCAACAATAGTAACCACCTTTACCCCGGCATTGGCCAGAGCCAGGAGGTTATCATCTGTTTCTGCTCTAGTCTTGGGCCGCCTAGTGCTGCTAAAAGCAACGAGCACAGAACTGGCAAGGGTCAGACCCCGTGCCCTACTGAAGAACTCGGCATCCTTGGGGTTGGAGCCAGGCCAACCGCCTTCTATAAAGTGGATGCCCAATTCATCAAGCTTCTGAGCAATCTTTAACTTATCAACCACAGAGAAGGATATGCCCTCCTGCTGCGCCCCGTCCCGGAGGGTGGTATCATAAAGCTGGACTTGACTCAACTACTAGCCTCCCACCTTCCCGGCAATTAAATCCCCCATCTCTCTCGTTCCTACCTTCGTTTTCCCTTCACTCATTATATCATAGGTGCGATAACCCTCATTCAGGACAGCTTCAACAGCAGCCTCAACAACCTGCGCCCCATTGGCTAAACCCAGGGAATAGCGCAACATCATGGCTATACTGAGAATGGTGGCAATGGGATTAGCCATATTAAGGCCAGCACGACGGGGGGCACTGCCATGAATGGGCTCATACATACCGAGCACATTGCTCCCCTCCTGCGGTACTCCAGCCAGGCTGGCTGAAGGCAGCATCCCCATAGAGCCAGCCAGCATCGATGCTTCATCGGTAAGAATATCGCCAAACATATTATCGGTAACCAGCACATCAAAGTAGGTTGGATTCTGAATCAGCCGCATAGAGCAAGCATCCACCAGCATATGCTCCAGCTCTACATCAGGATAATCCACAGCCACCTCCATAGCCACCTGGCGCCACAATCGGGAGGTCTCAAGCACATTAGCCTTATCCACCGATATCAACTTTTTGCTCCGGGTCCGCGACAGCTCAAAGCCAACCCTGATGATACGCTCCATCTCCTGCTCCGAGTACGTCAGTGTATCGGCAGCCCGGCGCCCCCGGGAGGTTCGCCACTGCCTCTTGGGCCGACCGAAGTAGATACCCCCGGTAAGCTCACGGACAAATACAAAATCCACCCCTTTGACCAGCTCCGGTTTCAGGTTGGTGGAATCAATAAGCATGGGGAAGACCTTAACCGGGCGCAGATTGGCAAACAGCCCCAGCCCCTTCCGCAATGCCAGCAGACCGTCCTCAGGGCGTACCCTAGCTCTAGGGTCATCCCACTTGGGGCCACCCACAGCACCGAGCAGTACGGCATCACAACGCCGACACATTTTCAGGGTATCCACGGGCAGGGCTGTGCCCGTCTCGTCAATAGCTACGCCACCTGCCAGGCCGTAGTGCAAATCAAACTCATGACCAAACCGTTTGCCTACTGCCTGTAAGACCTTGATAGCCTCATCGGCAACCTCAGGGCCAACACCATCGCCGGGTAAAACTGCCAGATTAAATTGCACCTAAATCCTCCTCTTAACTAATCTCTATGGTATGTTAAACATCACCATCAATGCCGTATTTATGGATTTTGCCTTTTAAGCATTAAGAAATAGGGTAATCTTACCCCTACACCTCCACCAGAGCCTCCTCAAAGTCCTTTACCACAGGTGGCTTTTTGCCCTTGCCCGGCTCAATGGTATGTCCCTCCCCCCTCAAATGGGCGGCTTGTGACTCTACCCCGCCGGGATACTTCTCATTGAGTTCTCCCTTGGATTTCAATGTCCGCCAGTAGGGGGTAATGTCTTTACTGCCCTCGACGGCTACCTCTTCAGCAGCGCGGGCAGCAATATTGGCAAAAATGCCGGTGGTTATGGGACAACCAATGGTCGCCCCGTGTCTCTTAGCCACCACCTCACGAATCTGGTTTATAGTAATCAGCTTACCTCTGGGGACCTGTTTCATAATCTCATCTACTTCTATCGGCGCCGGAATACAAACCGAACCTGTCCCCCACCTGGTACTCATCTTGCCAGTGATTTCCACCACCCTCGGCAAATCTCTGCTGTCTGCCAGCTTCTCCCGCCAGGATTTGCGTTGCTTGGTCATTGTCTCCTCCTATGCCTGTAATCATCGGAGGTTAATAGCAGGATAATAATACAAAATGGGGGCAGAATAAACCTAGATATAAATCGGCTGGAGACGCAGCATTACCCTAGCTTCAATTCCCATCTCGATACCCCGGTTTGAGAAACTACCCGGCTACTTTTCTATCTGCCAATAACCTGTTAAGAGCGTTCATATAGGCTTTGGCGCTGGCGACAATGATATCGGTATCGGCGCCCCGTCCGGTGTAGGTTGTCCCCTCACTCTCTATCCTTATCAGCACCTCACCGATGGCATCAATACCCTCGGTTACCGATTTAACAGTAAATTCGGTAAGCACATTGGCCACTCCCACCAGCCTGTTAATAGCCTGGCATACAGCATCAACCGGCCCCATGCCCAGAGCAGCATCGGCCAGCACCTTCCCATCAGGGTTAACAAGCCTGACGGCAGCAGTGGGGATACCCCTGTCTCCACAGGACACCTGAATCCGGTCGAGGTGATAGACCTCGGAGACAGTACGCAGCTCTTGGGCAATAAGGGATTCTATATCCTTATCGGTAACCCCCTTCTTCTTATCAGCCAGCTCTTTAAAGGTGGTAAAGGCACGATTAAAGTCTTCCTCCTTCAAACTGTAGCCCAACTCAGCCAGCCGCTCTTTAAAGGCATGCCGTCCGCTAAGCTTACCCATCACCAAGCTGCTGGCTGGGATACCCACTGTTCTGGGGTCCATTATCTCATAGGTTATCGGCATCTTGATTACACCATCCTGGTGAATCCCTGATTCATGGCGAAAGGCATTGGCACCAACAACGGCCTTATTCGGCTGAACCGCAAAACCGGTTAGCTCGCTCACCAGCCGACTGGTTCTGTAGATCTGCTCTGTGTTAATACCGGTAGTCAGGTCAAAGAAGTCCCGGCGGGTCTTAATAGCCATCGCAATCTCTTCAAGCGAGGCGTTACCCGCCCTCTCTCCGATGCCATTAATGGTGCACTCAACCTGCCTTGCCCCCCGCCTGAGGGCTTCCAGGCTATTAGCCACAGCCAACCCCAGGTCATTATGGCAGTGAACACTGACCGTAGCCCGGTTAATGTTGGGCACATTCTTAAAAATCCCCTCAATCAGCCTACCAAACTCACCAGGGATAGCATAGCCTACAGTATCAGGAATATTTACCGTGGTCGCTCCGGAGTCAATAACCGCTTCCAGGATTTGATAGATATATTCGGGTTCCGTCCGGCTGGCATCCATCGGCGAAAACTCTATATCCTCGGTATACTTCTTAGCCCGAGCGACCATATCCCGAGAGGTCTCCAGAATCTCCTCACGGCTCTTCTTCAGCTGATAAAGCAGGTGTATATCCGAAGCCGAGAGGAACACATGTATTCGGGGATGCTTGGCATCCTTAACTGCCTCCCAGGCTCTATCTATGGCTTCAGGCCGGGCATGGGCAAGCGGACAGATTACAGGAGTGCGAACCTCCTTGGCAATAAGTCTCACCGCCTCGAAGTCACCCGGCGAGCTAATGGGAAAGCCAGCCTCAATAACGTCTACTCCAAGCCTCTCCAGCTGCCTGGCTATATCCAGCTTTTCCTGGATATTCAGCATTCCCCCCGCCGCCTGCTCACCATCCCTCAAGGTGGTATCAAATATAACTACCCGTTCCATTGTTTACCCTGCGAATAAAACCAGCTTATCGCTACTCATTAAGCCATGACATCATCTTGCGCAGCTCTTTGCCTACCAGCTCTATAGGGTGTTCGGCATCCATACGCTTCATGGCATTGTGACTGGGGCGTCCAGCCTGGTTCTCCAGAATCCACTCCTTGGCAAAGGTGCCATCCTGAACCTCAGCCAGAATCTGCTCCATCTCATCCCTAACCATATCATTAATAAGCCGCGGTCCCCGTGTATAATCACCATACTCAGCGGTATCACTGACCGAATACCGCATATAGCTTAAGCCACCCTGATACATCAGGTCGACAATAAGCTTGAGCTCGTTAAAACACTCAAAGTAGGCTATCTCCGGCTGATAACCAGCGTTAACCAGTGTCTCAAACCCGGCCTTCACCAGAGCGGTAACCCCGCCACACAGCACTGCCTGCTCACCAAAGAGGTCGGTCTCGGTCTCTTCAGCAAAGGTCGTCTCTATAACCCCGGCCCGGCCACAACCGATGCCCTTAGCATAGGCTAGGGCAATCTCCATCGCCTTGCCTGAAACGTCCTGTTGAACGGCAACTATCGCCGGCGGCCCCTTCTTCTCAACAAAAAGCTGCCTCAGCATATGGCCAGGGCATTTGGGAGCTACCATGGTAACATCAACATCAGATGGTGGAACGACCTGCCCATAGTGGATGTTAAAGCCATGAGCAAACATCAGCATCTTGCCCGGAGTTAGCTTCCCATCAATTGACTGGTAATAGATATCACGGTGCAAGTTATCAGAAGCCAGCATTGAGATTATATCAGCCTTGCTTACCAGCTCATCCGCAGTTAATACCTCAAAGCCATCTGCCTTAGCCTTCTTCCAGCCTTCACTCCCCTTGGCCTCAGCTACTATCACCTGGCAGCCGTTGTCCCTCAGGTTCTGGGCATGGGCATGCCCCTGACTGCCATAGCCGATAATACCAATTACCTTCCCCTCAAGCAATTTCAGATTACAATCGCTATCGTAGTAGATTTTTGCCATGTTATAACCTCCGTTCTATTAATTTAGTAGCTACCGGATGAGAATCTGTTTATCAGCCTCACCACCCTTGCTCCTGACCACCGCTCCCGTGTGTAAAGGGAGGATAAATCCCCCCTAATTTAGAAGCCCATCCGAGCCCCTCTACAAACGACCCTCAGGATGGTTTTTGCCTCTTTTTGGGCGTCTCCGATAACTTCTCTTCCACCCGCAGAGAGCCCAGGCTTCCCCGGGTTATAGCTATACGCCCAGTCCTGGCTATCTCTTTAATACCAAAACTGCGGAGCAAGTTAAATAAAGAGGTGATTTTATCCTCATCCCCAGTAGCTTCAATTGTTACCGAATCAGGGGCAACATCTACTATATTTGCCCTGAATATATCCACAATCTGAATAATCTCACTTCTGGTAGAAGAGCTGGCTTTTACTTTAATCAATGCCAGTTCCCGAGCAACTATGTTCTCTTCGCTAATATCAGACACCTTGACTACATCAATGTCCTTGTCCAACTGCTTCCTAACCTGTTCCACCATTGTCGCACTTCCATCAACAACGACGGTCATACGTGATAGGTGAGGCAGCTCGCTATGCCCTACGGCAATGCTTTCGATATTGAAACCACGCCTTCGGAAAAGACTCGCCATCCGGTTAAGCACCCCAGGCTTATCCTCTACCAGAGCAACTATGGTGTGCTTCGTCGTGGCCATGCTATCACCTCTTTCCTAGGCTCCTCAAAGAGTTCGGCCAGGGCTGCTCCAGGCGGCACCATAGGATAAACATTCTCCTCCGGCTCTACTACAAAGTCTATCAGGAATGGGCCTTGATAAGCCATTGCCTGCTCAATAGCCGGGACCACTTCTTCCCTATGTTTAACCCTCAACCCGGGGAACCCGTAAGCCTCAGCGACCTTAACGAAGTCAGGGCTAACCAGTGAAGAAGCCACATATCGCCGTCCATAAAACAGCTCCTGCCATTGCCTTATCATTCCCAGATAACCATTGTTGATAATGGCTATTTTAACTGCCAGCTTCTCTTGAACTATGGTAGCCAGCTCCTGAATGGTCATCTGAATGCCGCCATCGCCAGCAATACACCAAACAGTCTCACCGGGACAGCCTGTCTTAGCCCCCATAGCCGCCGGGAGTTCAAACCCCATAGTCCCCAGTCCACCCGAGGAGATTAGGCTGTTCGGATTATCATAGCAGTAGTGCTGAGCAACCCACATCTGGTTCTGACCGACCCCGCTGACAATAATCGCATCACCCTGCGTTACCTCACTTATCTTACTAATAACAAACTGAGGCAGGAGGCTTTCACTGTCTCTGATTTCGGTCGACGGGTGTTCCCTCCGCCAATCCTCTATCTGGTGAACCCAATCAATATGCTCGGTAGAAACAATCAACTTATTTAAAGCATTAAGAACATTCTTTACATCACCAACTATGGGCACGTCAACGCGGACGTTCTTACCGATTTCAGCCGGGTCGATATCAATATGAATAATGCGGGCACGGGGAGCGAAGCCACTAACCCTGGCTGTAGCCCTGTCATCAAACCTCATCCCGATGGCAATAATAAGGTCGGCCTCATTAATCGCCATATTAGCATAAGCCATACCATGCATCCCTACCATACCCAGGCTCAGGACATGGCTCTCAGGAAAACAGCTGATACCCAATAAAGTAGTAGCTACCGGTATCTGTGCTGTTTCAGCCAACTGCTTAAGCTCAGCATAGGCCCGGGAGATATTGACTCCCCTGCCGGCGATAATAAGCGGCTGCTGAGCTTCATTGATGAGCTTGGCTGCCTTCTTAACCTGCGCCGGGTGTCCGTAGAGCGTTGGCTTATAGCTGGGCAAATCCACCTGACTCGGATAATGAAATTCCGTCTGTTCTATTTGAATGTCTCGTGGTATATCAATGAGCACCGGCCCGGGTCGGCCGCTCCTAGCCAGATAAAAAGCCTCCTTAACCGTTCTGGCTAATGACCCTACATCAAGAACAAGATAATTATGCTTGGTAATAGGCAGGGTGATACCGGTAATATCTATCTCCTGGAAGGCATCCTTGCCAATAAAGGGTCTGGCTACCTGACCGGTTATAGCTACCATGGGCACCGAATCAAGGTAAGCGTTAGCAATCCCGGTTACCAGATTGGTAGCCCCGGGGCCGGAGGTAGCCATGCATACCCCCACCCTCCCCGTAGCCCTGGCATAGCCATCTGCGGCATGGGCCGCACCCTGTTCGTGGCGCACCAGGATATGACGGAGCTGAGGATATTGAGGCAAGGTATCATATATCGGCAGAATACTCCCGCCAAGGATACCAAAAATAACCTCCACCCCCTCCCTTACCAGACCCTCACATAGAATCTGGGCACCTGTCAACTTCATATCCGCCTTCTTATCCACTAAATACTGCTCCGGTACTGGCTGAACTTACCATCTCCGCATAGCGCCTGAGATAGCCCGCCTTGGCTCTAGGCTCAAACTCGACCAGACGAGCCAAGCGGTCAGCTATTTCTTTATCACCAAGCTCTACATCAAGCTTATGATTAGGAATATCAATACTAATTATATCCCCATCCCGCAAGACAGCAATAGGTCCCCGGCTGGCTGCCTCGGGAGAGACATGACCAATAGCCGCTCCACGAGTCGCCCCTGAAAAGCGCCCGTCAGTTATAAGAGCCACCTCCTTATCCATACCCATACCACTGAGGAGGGCAGTCGGGGTAAGCATCTCCCTCATCCCCGGCCCCCCCCTAGGCCCCTCATAGCGAATGACCAGCACCTCGCCCGACTTCAGGTTACCACCCATAATAGCCGCCGTAGCCTCTTCCTCAGAGTCAAACACCCTGGCCGGTCCCCGGTGAACCATCATCTCCGGAGCTACTGCCGACCTTTTTACCACCCCGCCCTCCGGGGCTATGTTACCAAAGAGGATAGCAATACCCCCTCTAGATGAGTGAGCATCAGCCACAGAGCGGATAACCTTTCTATCCACAACCCAGCTGCCAGCAATAATCTGAGCCACCGTTTTCCCTGACACTGTTCTGGAGCCCAGCTTCAGTAACCCCTCCAGTTCCTTCTCCACAGCAGTGATACCACCGGCATTATCCAAATCCTCAATATGATGGTCACCAGACGGTCTCAGCTTGCACAAGGTAGGTGTACGCTCACTTACCTGGTTAACCATCTCCAGGGAGAAATCAACCCCTGCCTCGTGAGCTATTGCCATAAGGTGCAGAACCGAGTTGGTGCTACCACCTAACGCCATATCAACGGTAAAGGCATTATGGAGAGAATCCCTATTTATAATGTCCCGGGGATGAATATCATTGGCCAGTAGCTCCATAACCTTGAGCCCGGCTTCTTTAGCCAGCTGTTGCCGCCGACTATCAACCGCCGGGATAGTGCCATTACCAGACAGCCCCATCCCCAAGGCCTCGGTCAAGCAGTTCATAGTATTGGCAGTGAACATTCCAGAGCAGCTACCACAACCGGGGCAGGCAACCTCCTCCAGCCTTTCCAGCTCCTCCTGGGACATCTCCCCCTTAGCCACCTTGCCTACTGCCTCAAAAACATTGTTAAGGTCAACCAGATTAACCCCCTCATTGCTACCCAAACGCCCTGCCAGCATTGGCCCACCACTAATGAAAATAGCCGGTAGATTTAGTCTCACCGCCGCCATAAGCATACCCGGTATTATCTTGTCACAGTTGGGAATAAAGACCAAGGCATCAAAGGCATGAGCCCCGGCCACTGTCTCCACGGAGTCAGCTATCAGCTCCCGGCTGGGCAGGCTGTATCTCATACCCGGGTGGTTCATAGCAATGCCGTCACATACGGCAATAGTATTAACCTCAAAGGGAACCCCCCCCCCACTACACACCCCGGCCTTGACCGCCTCGGCAACATCCCGCAGGTGTATATGCCCCGGGACAATCTCGCTAAAGCTGTTGATAATGCCGACGAAAGGCTTGCCCATATCGCCACGGGTACAGCCCACGGAGCGTAACAGGGAGCGATGCGGAGCCCGTTCTATTCCCTTTTTAACAGCATCACTCTTCATTCTCTCCGCCGCCTTTGCCACAATAATTAAAAAACCGTCCCGTGGGGACGGATGGAAAACTCCGGATGCCCACTCCAGCCCTATTGACACAACATAACATAGCACCTATGCATTGTCAAGCTAACTCCCTCTGTATACACCCTGGTGCCCCAGCCCTGCTGAGATTCAACTGCTACCGGGTTTGACCAGGGGAATTCGGGCAGCGCACAGGGGACAATTCGCCGGAGCATAGGTCGGGGTCATGCTACGGTAACAACTAAACAGGGGGGCACCAAAGTCCATTCCCTGCTCGGAGCGGTCAACCAATACCCCTATACCTACCACTATGCCACCCTGCTTACTTACTGTTGCCATAACCTCACGTACAGACTTGCCGGTGGTAAGGATGTCATCAACGACAAGCACTCGCTCGCCCGAGTCAACACTGAAACCTCGTCTGAAAGCTCTCTCTGTGGTGCCTTCCCTCTCAGCAAATATGCCACACACCCCCAACTGCCTGGCCACCTCAAATGCCAGGATGATACCCCCGGTAGTCGGCCCAACCACCACCTGAATCTCCTGCCCGAGGAAGTGGTTAGCAATCATACGGCAAAGCCGTTCGGTGTAAGCGGGGGATTGCAGAACCCGGAACTTCTCCCAATAGACGGCAGAGTGCCGCCCCGAGGCGAGCAGGAAGTGCCCTTCAAGTATAGCCCCCGATTTTTGAAAGATTTCCTCTGCGCCGCTCACGAATTCGTCCTCCATAATCTTAACTCCCTTGCTTGAGGAGAGGATTGGCTAAACCAAGAAGACTACCCCCATTCTACCCCCAATAGGAGGGGTCATTCGCCTGCGGAATTAACCAGCTGCTCCTTGAGAGGGTAGTTAATAACCAGCCCCCACTTATCTAGCGGCCAGGTCGACAGCCAGGCCTTGCCAATTATATTCTGGTGGCCTTCTTCATCCCTAAGTGGCAATACCCCCCACCGGTGAGAATCGTTGGCAACATTACGATTATCACCAAGAACAAAATAGTGATCCTCCGGGATTTCATACAGGGAGAAGGTATAGCTGGGAGGCTCCTTGATGTAGGGCTCATCTAATGCCACATCGTTAACATACACGGCCCCACCTTTTATCTCCACAGTGTCACCGGGTATGGCAATGACGCGCTTGATGAAAGGCACTGCCGCTGAATCATAGGGTGGGGGTGGATAAAACACTATCACATCCCCCCTCTCCGGTTCGTGAAACTTGTAGACCAGCTTATTAACCAATATCCGCTGCCCTTCCTGAAGGGTAGGCTCCATGCAATACTCATTTATCACATAGTCCTGGGCTACAAAGTGCAACCCGGAGACGATTACTACCGCTACTACCAGTATTACCGCAACCTCGCGGAAAAAGGCTCTCATTTACAGGGCTAACCCCCTTGCAGATTCAACCAATTATACCCTATCTGACCCCATCCTTCTAGTGTGGCTCAGGGCTACCTGCCAACCCCGACAACCCTGCTATAATATTGCACTTTTTATGAAGGAGATGCTAGAATGGCAATAGCAGGTTACAGAACAGGCGCAAACAGGGGAAGTTATGGACTATATGGAGCAGGCACTTTCCCTAGCTAAATTGGCTTTGGGGCAAGCCAGTCCTAACCCAGCAGTAGGAGCAGTGGTGGTTAAAAATGGTGTAGTCGTAGGCCAAGGCTATACACAACCTCCAGGCTCACAGCATGCTGAAGCATCAGCCCTAAAGCAGGCAGGTGAAGCAGCCCAAGGCAGTGTGATGTATGTCACCCTAGAGCCATGTTGCCACTATGGGCGCACTCCACCCTGCAGTCAAGCCATCATCGCTGCCGGCATCACCGAGGTTCATATGGCTATGCTGGACCCCAATCCACTAGTTTCAGGCCGAGGCAAAGATGAGCTGGAGAGGAAAGGCATCCAGATATATATGGGGGAGCATGAGACGGAGGCTAAAGAGATTAATGAAGCCTATAGTAAATTTATTACTACCGGCATACCCTTCATTACAGCAAAGTTTGCCATGAGCCTGGATGGGAAAATCGCCACTAAAAGCGGCGATTCCAAGTGGATTACCGGCAGCGAAGCCAGGAGATATGTTCATCATCTGCGATATACCACCGATGCCGTTATGGCTGGGGCGAACACCGTTCTGGTTGACGACCCCCTCCTGACATCCAGGGGTAAGGGAGGAACGGCAAGAAAGCAACCCCTCAGGGTAATCGTGGATGGTAAAGGGCACACACCACCAACTGCCCGGCTGTTCAGGGAGCCAGGCAAGGCGCTCCTGGCACTGGACAGGCCGGCCACGCCGGAGGAGAAGAGTGCCTTTGCTCAGGTTGGAGCTGAATTATTAGAATTGCCCTCAGCAGGTGAGCTGCTAGATCTGGAAAGGCTGCTAAAAGCACTGGGTGAACGAGATATTACCAGTGTTTTAGTCGAAGGGGGCGGCATACTTCTCGGTTCTCTGTTTGACCACGGGCTCGTAGATAAGGTAGTTGCTTTTATTGCCCCTATAATCATTGGCGGGGAAGAGGCTAAGACAGCCGTCGGTGGTAAAGGAGTCAGTAAAGTGGTAGACTCGCTTAAGCTAGAGCGGGTTAGGGTTGAGAGCTTTGGCGAAGACTTGATGGTCAGCGGATACGTCAAGAGGTAGTAGTGTTTACCGGGATTATAGAAGAGGTAGGTAAAGTCACTTCAGTGCAACCAAGAAATCTCGTTGTTGCCGCTAAAGATGTCCTCCACGGAATGGAGGTCGGCGGAAGCATCGCTGTTGATGGGGCATGCTTGACGATAACCAACCTTAACCCCGATTCGTTTTCGGTTGATATAATGCCAGAGACGCTGGGGCGGACCAAGCTGGGCCTACTGAGGGCCGGCGATAGAGTTAATCTGGAACGCCCCCTGGCCCTGGGAGGGCAGTTAGGCGGTCATCTGGTCCAGGGGCATGTGGATGACACCGGAAGAGTGGCTTCCATTAAAAGTGACAGTGGGGCAATAATAATGGGATTCGAGGCCCCTCGCCAAGTGATGGGCTATATAGTGGAGAAGGGGTTTATTGCTGTCGACGGGGTCAGTCTAACGGTGGTGGCTAGAGACGCCGACTCTTTCCAGGTTTCTATCGTCGGTCACACCCGGGAACACACTACCCTGGGCAGTCGACGACTGGGAGACCTAGTTAATCTCGAGATAGATATTATTGCCAAATATGTGGAGCAACTCAGCCAGGCTCGTAATACAGGCATAACTGCTGAGTTTTTACAGGAGCACGGCTTTTCAGTAAGCTAGTTCTATGCTTGGGAGGAAGTAAGATGGGATTATCAAGCATTTCCGAAGCTATCGAGGATATAAAGGCAGGCAAGTTTGTCATCATGGTCGATGACGAGGACAGGGAAAACGAGGGTGACCTGACCCTGGCCGCCGAGAAGGTCACTCCTGAAGCCATTAACTTTATGGCCCTGCATGCCAGGGGATTGATTTGCCTGCCAGTAATAGGCAAGCGCTTAGACGAGCTGAGAATCCCCCTGATGGTGAGCGAGAATACATCAAAGTTTTCTACAGCCTTTACCGTGTCTGTTGAAGCCAAGCACAAGGTAACCACAGGTATTTCAGCTGCGGACAGGGCGGAGACAATAAAGGCAGTAATTAACCCGGACACCAAACCCGGGGATCTGGCTCAGCCGGGGCATGTGTTCCCACTGCGAGCCAGAGAGGGTGGCGTCCTGGTACGAGCCGGGCACACCGAAGCTATAGTCGACCTGTCCAGGCTGGCTGGTCTTTACCCGGCAGGGGTCATCTGCGAGATTATGAACGAGGACGGCTCTATGGCACGGCTATCTCAGCTGGAGATGATGGCCGAGGAGTTCGACATCAAGATTGTGAGTGTAGCTGACCTTATTGCCTACCGCCGTCGCCATGAGAGACTGGTGCACCAGGTAGCCGAGGCCAAGCTGCCAACAAGATACGGTGAGTTTACTGCTATTGCCTATAAAAGTGATATAGACCCTGATGAGCACCTGGCCCTGGTAATGGGAGATATATCTACCGAGGAGCCGGTGTTAACCCGCGTTCACAGCGAGTGCCTTACCGGCGATGTATTCGGCAGCCTTCGCTGCGATTGCGGCGAGCAGGTCGCTCTGGCCATGCAGAGCATCGCCGAAGAAGGACGAGGCGTTCTCCTGTATATGAGGCAGGAGGGACGAGGTATCGGCTTCCACAACAAGATTCTCGCCTACGCCCTTCAGGATAACGGACTGGATACCGTGGAGGCTAATCTATCTCTAGGGTTTGCCCCGGACCTGCGGGATTATGGCATAGGCGCTCAAATCCTGGCCGATCTGGGCCTACACCAGATTCGCTTGCTCACCAACAATCCCAAGAAGGTAGTCGGGCTGGAGGGCTACGGTCTAAAGGTGGTGGAGACGATACCCATCCTCGCCTCCCCCAACCCCTACAATCTTCGCTACCTGAAGACAAAACAGCAGAAATTAGGTCATCTTCTAAAAATACCAAGCACCTCTGATAGCTAGGGTAATGATAAGGAGGAAGTAATGAACAAGTACTTTGAAGGCATGCTACTGGGGAAAGGGCTGAAGGTTGGGCTGGTTGTCTCCCGTTTCAATGAACTTTTTACCAAGAAACTGTGCGATGGGGCACAGGATGCTCTACTTCGCCACGGTGTTAACCAGGATGATATAGAGGTTGCCTGGGTGCCAGGCGCCTTCGAAATTCCACTGGTAGCTGAGAAATTAGCCAAAACCAAGCGGTATGATGCTGTTATCTGCCTGGGAGCTATAATTCGTGGTGAAACACCCCACTTTGAATATATTGCTGCTCAGGTTTCCAGGGATATTTCAAGGGTAGGCCTAGATACCGGGCTGCCAGTTATCTACGGCGTAGTTACTGCTGACACTCTAGAGCAGGCTATTGAGCGGTCAGGCGCCAAACAGGGCAACAGAGGCTTTCAAGCGGCAGTGGATGCCATTGAAATGGCTAACCTTCTCAAGAGTATAAGCTAGCTATCAGGATTGAGCTAATGGAGTCCGGGGGTCTTACTCAGTCGGTAACCTTACAGACTGTGTCCCCCCTCCTCACCCGTTCGCTAACCTTGATGCCAATAGCATCTCCCGCTTTAGCCTGGCTGACATTCGCATTGTCAATCTGCATTGATTCAACAACGAATTCTATATCGGTGGTGTGACCCTTGATGTGGATTTTGTCACCTACTTTCAAGGTCGCTGTTAACTCAATACCGGCTACCACAGGTCGGGCAAAGAAGTCGGTCACCTCTCCAATTACCTTTTCAGGCATCTGGATACCTCCTTTTATCGGGTAGCACTATTCCGTTGCCTCTAGACCAGTATATACTATCAACTTTGAGTAAATCAATATTCCCGAAATGGGATATCTCTAAGCCAGACTGGCAACACCAGTAGCAAGGTTGAGCTCCGTATCTAATCTTTGACACAGCGTTACCTGTTAAATATAATAAGTCTGATTAAGTTCGCCCGGAGGAGGCAGACTTGGCCGAGGGAAGCAAACCAGATAAAGAGGCACCGGATAAGGAAGCCCAGGACTTTGAGCTTCTTAAAAAGCGCCTGGAGGCGTTAGACCGGCGCCTGGATAATATTGACTCAGTGGTCACAGCTGTTGCTGAGAGGGTAATGAACCAGCCCATTACCATTAATATAACCTGCCCACACTGTGGCAAGGATGTGGAGTTAGCCATCGTAGGTATTGAGAAGCCCAGGAGATAGGGCAAACTTACGAGAAGCCCTTAGATATTTTCTCCAGCTCATAGTCGGTCACTGGATACGATACCGCCACTGCTTAAACCCCCTGCTCTTGATAAAGCCATGCCCGGAGCTTCATCACCCCAGGCTATACGAGCCCAAGCTGACAGGTGTTCCCACCTGTTTGACTGGACAAGAGGGCATCTTGTAGAATTAGTTCTGTCCGGGGGCGGTTAGCTCAGTTGGTTAGAGCGCTGCGTTGACATCGCAGAGGTCACTGGTTCAAGTCCAGTATCGCCCACCATGAAGGTCTTGAACCACCATTAAATCCTGACCCTAGGTTGAGTCGGAGACCAGAAGTCGTGTAATACCGGAATTAATTGCTTTTTCTTAAAGGAAAGTCCGGAATGCCTCCAACTTGGCTGCCATTCCATAGGTGAGTTGCGGTGCGGTAACGTTTGTATCAGATTAGAGTCTAGCCCTAAATCTAGGACGACATCAGCACCGGGAAAAATACCTGCCAAGCTAACAATGCCTTAGCTGTGAGACTGAGAAGTATATACACCTTCTCACCATACAGGTAATCCCGCCAGGGACCCACCTTCTTGTATTGCAATACCATGTTAACAGCAAAGCAGTTAAAGAAAACAAACAGCGAGGCAATTATGCCATAGACGAATCCTGGAGGAGATGCATCGAGCCCCGGAGCCCATGTATAGACCACAATTGCTATCCACGGAATAATACCCGCAAAGCTGCCAAACCAGAACGGAAGCCAGCTCGGTTTGCCCGGTTTTTCATACTTCTCCTGCAGCGCCCCGAACAGTATCATACAAGCGTTGATGCCGAAGATGGCCAGTAAGGCAGCAATGTCGCTGATGCCGGTAATCTGAGAGATTAGCACGATCATAATCGAAGAGCTGAAGAAGTACTCGATCCAACGCCCGTAGTTACGGTTCTGTTGTAGGTTGCGCTTGTACCATGGAAAGATAGGAGGCGATGCGATTATCAACAGAGCACCGGCCGAGATTGCGAGGAACGTAAAAACGCCCCAACCGGTGGAGATATTAAACAGGTGGTGAAGCTCGGGCGCGGTGCCGGGTGGCCCGCTCATGAATGTGGCTGTCACCGGGAGAGAAAAGTTGTTAGTGAGTATCGCAATCAAGATAGCTTGTACTGCGAGAATCAGGCCGACAGCGATGTTCCAGATACGTAGTCGGCCAAGTCGCTGTTCACTGGATTGGTGAATAGCCATACTATGCCTCCTCCGTTAATCACATCAGAGAGTGTTCAGGACTAGTTTCACTTGTATAATACCCATCGGAATGGGAAAAATCAAGAAGGAGCCAACTCCGACGAACATCTTCGGTCCAGTTGGGGGGATTCGAACTTTAATGGACTAGCGCGAAAGTCTTAGAGAAAGTCTTAGCTCTACCTTTTGATACGCACGGTTCTACAATGCAGGTCTCGAACCATGACATTGATTGGCTCAACTTTAACACGATTCCACATTTCATCTTAAGTATGATATGATATCAGGAGTCTTTGAAGCATAGGAATAAGGACCTTCTTCTCAAAGAAAAGTTCGGGAACTTTCGCCCAAGGCCCACTACGCCACACTTCTCCTACGTCTATACATAATCAGAGAATCCGAAGTTGCATTGTTAAGAATATTTGCTGTTTCAGT
>DAOUMH010000002.1:0-15612 GCA_034411815.1 Dehalococcoidales bacterium
CTGAGATGGATTTCAGCTTCCCTGAGTTTGTTGACGATCTGTTCCGGAGTGTATGTCTTCCTGACCATTTATCCCCCCTTTTTGTCCTTTCAGACTAACCATTATACCTGGATACCTTTTTGGGGGGCAGGTCAAATGCTCTCTCCAAACCACTCCCCAACTAGAAGCAAGCTGTTTCTCAAGATCCACGTCAGGGGGAATCTCAAAACTGTTGGCTGTTAGCTCTGCCTTCTTAATACGATCCAGCTTAAAGGTGATAATACCTTCTTTGCCTTCTCGAACGGCATGCCCGATGACATAACTGGAATCGCCCACACCAGACATCTCAACGAAGTATGGTTCGAGCAGCCAGTCTCTTATCTCAGGGCTCTGCAAGGACTGATACTGCATAGCTATCTGCCGGTGCGTAGTCCAGGCAAGAGATATTATTTCAAAGGTGTGAATAAACTCATCATTTCCCTTTTTGTTCTTAAGTGCCTTTACACTCTCTTTGACCCTGTCAGCAAGGTAACGTGGTAATACGATGGACATCTTGTAAAGGGCATTTGCCACATGAGGATTGTATTCATCCGTATGCCTGATAGCGAGCCTTGAAGCCAGGAATAAGGCCACGGCTTCGTATAATGAGAAGGATACTGGCGGTAAAATATAATCACCCAGGGATGCCGTAACGGTTGTTCTCCTGGGTGACTGGAATTTTAAGGTCATATTGCAGGGAGTTGATATCACGCTGGATAGTCCGAGCGGAGACACCGCACAGCTCAGCTAGTGCTTGCGTCGTCAGTCCTTGCGGGTGACAGTGTAGGTAATGCGGTATTCGCGCCAGACGAACTGCCCGTACCAAGCTTTGATCAGATTCCATGGTTTCTCCTCTAATGCATCATATCTATTCTTCCACATCCCTGCGACATCTGCTGACGAGCTTATCAGACAATCTTAATACTGCCATGTTATATATCATCCTTGCACTTCTAGCAATGCCTATCCAAAGCTGAAATGAAGTACATTTACCTAGGAGTTCAAATTCTCTTTGCACCAGAATCCCGCTGGAAGAGTCAGAAGTTGTAGAAGCAACATAATGATAGCCGTGCCAACGAAACCAGGCAAACAAAGCCGTAGCCAGTCTTGACTTGGGTGAAATCTCCTGCATCTTCGCCCCCCTTTCGGAGGGCTATTATACCCTTTTCTTAAGCTTTTGTCGCACCAGGCCCGCGCAGGCTGGCTCCAAGCTCGCCGGACAGCCTGTCAAGGATTTGTCTCTGAACCTGATTGGCTTCTTCGTCAGTCAGGGTGTGGGCCGAGGACCGGTAGGTAATCCTGTAGGCAAGGGACTTTTTGCCCGGCAGCACCTGCTCACCAACATAGACATCAAAAATAGCAACCTGCTCCACCAGAGAGAAGCTCCTGATAATATCCTGCACCTTCTGGTGGGTTATCTCGGCATCAACCACCAAGGCCATATCTCTGACTACAGACGGAAACCGCGGTACTGGCTGGAACGCCTTCCGCCTGAGAGTAACAGGCAAAAGACCTGTCAGGTTAATCTCAAAAAGATGGACACCTCCGGAGATTTCAAAAGTCTGCAATACCCTGGGGTGTAGCTCGCCAACAACACCCACTCTATTGCCGTCTATAATTATGGCCACCTGCCTATTCGGTAACAGACTCTCATCCGAGCACTCCTCAAATACAGCCTCCACACCCAGATGGTTAAGCAAGCCCTCTACCACTCCCTTGGCATCAAAGAAATCAACCGATTCACCCCCACCCTGCCACCATTTTTCGAGCCTGGAGCCTGTCAACACGCCACACAGTACCTCAGGCTCATCAGGCAGGGTCTCCTGCCGAGGTAGATATACCCCACCCAACTCAAAAAGCCTGATGCTACCATCTTCATGCCTCTGGTTCGCCGAGAGGACAGCCAAGAGGTTAGCTCGCAGATTCGGGCGAAGATATTCCTGGTCAGCAGTCATAGGATTAGCCAACCGAAGAGGCTCAGGCTCATGGTGACGGGTTTCAGGCAGCAACCTGCCCAACATTTCCAAGCTGGTTAACGAATAGGTAATCACTTCCTGGAAACCATAGCCGGCAAGGCTACTACCCACCTTCCGCTTGAGGCCGATAATAGGCTCAGGGTTTTGTTTGGGTATTAGCTGGCTGAGCATCGTGGTTGGAATCTCGTTGTAACCGATAATACGAGCCACCTCCTCTATGAGGTCAACCGCCAAATGTATATCACTTCGCCAGTAAGGAGCTGTGACCCACACCTCTGAAGCGGAATCGCCATCCTTACATTCAAAGCCTAGTGAAGACAAGGCTCCTACTACCTGCTCAAGACTAAACTCAATACCCAAAAGCCGCTTTACCTCTCTAACTGACAACAGGATAGGCTCCTGGTCTAGCTTACCAGGGTAAACATCAGCCAAGCCCCTGGCCGCCTTACCCCCAGCCATCTGTATAATCAACCGGGTCGCCCGTTTGAGAGCAGGTATGGTCAGCTCAGGACGAATGCCCCTCTCAAACCTCATACAGGCTTCACTGGGCAGACGCAGAGTGTTACTGGTGTGATGAATACTGGTCGGGTTGAAATTGGCTGCTTCCAGCAGTATCGAGGTGGTCCGTGGGGTTACCTCACTATCAGCGCCACCCATTACCCCAGCGACAGCTACTGCCCCCTCCCCATCGGCAATTACCAGCATATCATTGGAGAGAACCCGCTCTGCCCCATCCAGGGTAACTATAGCTTCAGCCTTTGCAGCCCGGCGCACAATAATCTTCTCACCTCTTATCCGGTGATAGTCAAAGGCATGCAAGGGCTGGCCGTATTCCAGCATGACATAGTTGGTAATATCTACAATATTATTTATGGGGCGCATACCACAGGACAGGAGCCGCTCCTGCATCCACCTCGGTGATTCAGATACCTCTATTCCTTCAATCAGACTGGCACAATACCTGGGACACAGGTCAGAGGCGATAATCTCTATTGATATTTGCCCTTCCAGAAGAGAACCCGCTTCCTCATAGCTCACCTCAGGAAGACAGAGAACCTGTGCCGTCAGAGCGGCAACCTCCCTGGCAACCCCAATCACAGACAGGCAATCAGGCCGGTTAGGTGTTACATCCAGGTCCAAAATAACATCACCCAGATAGTCTACCAGAGAAGTACCTATAGGAGCTTCGGCGGGTAAAATCATGATTCCCTCATGATTATCGGATATGCCTAGCTCCTTTTCCGAGCAGGCCATGCCACTGGATACGACACCACGAATCTTGGCTGACTTTAAGCGAACCATCTGCCCGCTTTGCCCATCTATAAGTTGAGCGCCAACATGGGCAAAGGCTACCTTGTCACCAAGCCTGAGATTCGGCGCCCCACAGACAACAGTCTCCTGCCTAGTGCCCAAGTCTATAGTAGCCAGCCTGAGGCGATCGGCATTAGGATGAGGGTCAACAGCAAGTATCTGACCGACGACAATGTTCTCCCAACCCCCGCCAACGACCTGCACTCCCTTGACCTCGGTGCCAGCCATCGCCAGCCGGTTGGCTAAATCAGCCACCGACAGGGTAATACCTACATATTCTTGGAGCCACTTAAGTGGAACCTTCATCACCTAAAACTGCCTTAAGAATCTCAGGTCATTACCATAGAATAACCTGACATCGTCAATCCCATAGCGAAGCATGGGCAAACGGTCAATACCCATACCAAAGGCGAAACTGGTATAAACCTCGGGGTCAATACCACCACGCTGGAGGACCCGGGGATGAGTCATTCCCGCCCCCAGTATTTCAATCCAGCCACTATTACCACAGAGCCGGCAACCCTTGCCGCCACAAACCGAACACTCTATTGCCATCTCAACACCAGGCTCAACAAAGGGGAAGTAGTCACAACGGAAGCGCACCTTCCTGTCCCCACCAAAGAAACGACGAGCAAACTCATAAAGTGTTCCCTTGAGGTCAGCCATCGTGATACCCTTATCCACAGCCAACCCATCTATCTGATGAAACATAGGCACATGAGTAGCATCGCTAGCTTCATAACGATAGACCTTACCCGGTTCAACCACCCTTATCGGAGGTTCCACAGTCTCAATAACCCTGGCTGTCACTGAGGTAGTGTGGGTACGCAGCAAGGTTGGTTTTTCTCCACCAGCCGTCTCAAAATTAACCCAGGATGTCGACATAGTATCACGTGCCGGGTGCTCATCAGGAATGTTCAATGCCTCAAAGTTATAATAATCCCACTCTACCTCAGGCCCTTCTACTACCTGAAAACCCATAGAGGCAAATATATCACATATTTCGTGAAGTGTTTGAGTAATAGGATGCAGGCGTCCCATCGGAAAAGGATAACCGGGCAGGGTAAGGTCGATAGCTTCTTTACTAGCAGACACTAACATCTGGGCTTCACTGAGAGCCTTCTCTCTTTGCTCCAGGCCTTGCTCTAAACAAGACCTGACCTCATTAGCACAAGAACCAACTGCCTTCCTCTCATCGGGGGGTAGAGTAGCTAGGCTGCGAAGAAGCTTGATTAGCTGGCTCTTTCTACCCAGATAATGAACCCGCCACGATTCCAGCTCTTTGATATTGGTAACACTCTCTAGCTCGCGTAGGGCATTTAGCTTCAGTTCTTCAAGCTGTTTTATCATTGCTATCTCGGATTATAGGCTATTAGCAACAAAGGGGTCAAGAAAGACACTTTAACTAGCCCCCTAAGTGGCAGGGGCCAAAGGAGACGGTATTGTTCAGTAAGTGTATATTTTTGGTATCCCTCAGGCCTGAATTTTGCCCTTGGCTACTGTTACCAGATTAGTAAAGGAATCAGGCTCCCTAACTGCCATATCAGCCAGCATCTTACGATTGATTTCAACGCCAGATTTCTTTAAACCGTCTATAAATTGACCATAGGTAATACCATGAGACCTGCTAGCTGCATTGACCCGTGAAATCCATAAACGCCTCATATCACCCTTGCGCTCACGGCGGTGACTATAAGCATAACTCAGCGACTTGAGCATAGACTCATGAGCTCGACGATAAAGAGAATGCTTGGTCGCTCTGTGCCCCTTGGTCAGAGCCAGTACTTTCTTATGTCGTCTATGCGCGGTTACTCCCCTCTTTACTCGCGGCAAAATACTCCTCCTGTCTATTCAGGGAACAGCCCTTTCTCCCCAGTGATGATAAAAATACTGTATTGCCTCAGTTTTTAATCTACTTTACCCCATAGGGTAAAAGCCTTTTTATACGGGCATTATCCTTAGGACTTAACGGTATTGTTTCATCATAAAGACGCTTAACCCGTTTTGCCTTCCGAAGACGCAAATGGCTCTTGCCCCCTTTAGTCCGCATAATTTTGCCACTACCAGTAACGTGGAAGCGGCTTTGTGCTCCTTTATGAGTTTTAATCTTTGGCATACTACTCTCTCTTAATCTCTTCCTTTACTTTATGGACGGTGTCCGGCGATAAGGTTATACTCATCCTTTTCCCTTCTAACAGTGGTTGTCCCTCAACAGAAGCCACCCCCTCCAGTGATTCAGCCATCCGTTGTAACAATCTCAAGCCAATCTCAGGGTGTGTAATCTCACGCCCTCTGAATAGCATCGTTACCTTAACCTTATCCCCTCCGTCCAGCAATTTCCTAGCCGACCTGGCCTTAGCCTCAAAATCATGAATGCCAATCTTGGGTCGTAACCGAACCTCCCTTAAAAGCGAAACCCTCTGGCTTTTCCTTGCTTCCCGTTCCTTCTTAGCCTGCTCATATTTATACTTCCCGTAGTCAAGAAGACGACATACTGGAGGCACTGCCGTAGGTGCCACCTCGGCCAAGTCAAGATTATACCTCCCCGCTATCTCCAGCGCCTGATTTAAGGGCATAACCCCTAACTGCTCCCCCTTCTCCCCCACGAGGCGAACCTCTTTAGCTATAATCCTCTTGTTAACGCGCAGCTGTTTAATTATGTCCTTATATACCTCCTGTAGTGAAAACTATAGCATAGCTATCCACATCAATCAAATCCTAAGCTCAAATCCCTTGATCTGCTAGCTATGGCTATCTTGAGAGTCTCCTTAAAACCCACAAAGGATTGTTGAGATAGCTGCTCACCACTACGCAAACGGATGGAAACGGTTGAGTCGGCGACCTCCCTATCACCAATCACCAGCATAAACGGTATCTTCTCAAGCTGCGCCTGCCGAATTTTGAAGTTCACTCTCTCTGAACGGGTGTCAACCCTTACCCGCACCCCTTCACTCCTAAGCTCAACCTCCAGCTTATGGGCATAGTCCAAGTGGTGGTCAGCCACCGGAATCACCATCACCTGAAGCGGTGCCAGCCACACCGGAAAGGCACCCCCGTAGTGCTCAATGAGCGAGGCAAAGAACCGTTCCATACTCCCCAGCACTGTGCGGTGCACCATGGCTACCGGATGCTCCTGGCTATCCTCACCAATATAAGTAACCTCGAAACGCTGGGGAAGATTAAAATCAACCTGAATAGTAGGGCCCTGCCAGGGTCTTCCCTGGGCATCCTCAAACTTGATATCTATTTTAGGCCCGTAAAACACGCCCTCACCCGGGTCTATATTATAGTCAATATTCAGGTGAGCCAGAGCTCGCTTCAGGGTTTGTGTAGCTTCCTCCCAGAGCTCGTTAGAGCCGGCATATTTCTCAGGCCGGGTAGAAAGCAACACCCGGTAATTAGTAAAACCAAAGGTATCTATCATAAAACGGGCCAAATCCAATACTCCCACCACCTCGTCTTCCAGCTGGTCAAAGCGGCAAAAAATATGGGCGTCATCCTGTGTAAAGCCTCTAACCCTAGACAAGCCATGCAGTACCCCAGAGCGCTCATAACGATAAACGGTACCCAGTTCAGCATAGCGCAGGGGTAGCTCGCGGTAGCTACGAAGCCTCGTCTTATAAATCAGGATATGCCCCAGGCAGTTCATCGGCTTAATATTATATTCCTGCCCCTCTACCTCCATCGGGCTATACATATAATCACGATAGAATTCCCAGTGGCCGCTGGTCTTCCACAAATCCACCTTAGCAATATGAGGGGTATATACAATATCATAGCCACGCCTGATATGCTCGTCCTTCCAGAAATCCTCGATAACGCGGCGTATTGTCGCTCCCTTAGGATGCCAGTGAACCAGCCCTGGACCAGCCTCTTCATGAATACTAAACAGATCAAGTTCGCGACCCAATTTCCTATGGTCACGCTCGGCAGATTCATCAAGCTTCTTTATGTAGTCGGCCAAAGCCTCCTTGGTATCAAAAGCAACGCCATATATTCGCTGCAACATAGGACGATGTTCATCGCCTCGCCAGTAGGCTCCGGCAATGCTAACCAGCTTAAAGGCTTTTATCTCACCGGTAGAACTCATATGAGGGCCACGACATAGATCAACAAACGCCCCTTGCCAATACAGGCTGACCTTCTCATCAGGAATTTCATCAATGAGCTCCAGCTTATAGGGCTGAGCGGCAAATAATCGTCGGGCCTCTTCTTTGGACATCTCTTCTCTAACAAAGGGTACATTTGAGGTAATTATTTCACCCATCCTGGCCTCAATAAGTGGCAAATCATCGGGGTTCAATGGGCGGGGTAAATCAAAGTCATAATAAAAGCCGGTTTCAATAGCCGGCCCAATAGCAAACTTGGCATCGGGAAAGATAGATTGAACTGCCTCAGCCATAACATGGGCTGTCGAATGCCGCATTGCCTCCGCCTTCTCATCATCACCCGCCCTCTGAGCCTTAGCAAAAACCACCGATTAACCCCCAATCCATTAAATGAGAACCTCTCACCCTTTGAGGGCAAGAGGTTTGTAACCTGCTACCGCCATTATTATACCAACCTCAGGTCGTAAGCGCAATCACTGAGACAGTAAAACAAGCAAAAACTAAAGACAGCCCTAACACAAGCCCATCCCCATAACAAGGTTATGTCAAATAAAGCCCTCTCACTACCCCTCAGCGTTTTTAACGCCCTCTACACCTATGCTATAATGTATTCATGCGAGATAGACTGGAACAAATAGAGAAACGCTATCTCCTGCTTGACCAGCAAATAGCCCTACCCGAGGTAGCATCTGACCCGAACCGGATACAGATATTGGCCAAAGAAAGAGCCGGCATTGAAGACCTGATAACCAAGTACAGGCAATATAAGATGACCTCCAGTAACCTGGAGGCTACCAGAGCAATGCTGGACGACGGGCTGGACGAAGACATGGCAACTCTGGTCAAGCAGGAGATAGAAGACCTTGAATCTCAGCAAGAACATCTGCGTCAGGAGCTAAGGCTTGCCCTTTTGCCCAAGGATGCCAAAGATGCCAAAGACATCATCATGGAGATCCGGGCCGGGGCTGGTGGTAACGAAGCCGGGTTGTTTGCTGCCGACCTTTTTCGGATGTATAGCCGGTATGCCCAATCCAAAGGCTGGGGAGTAGATATCATCAATGTTAATGAAAGTAGCATAGGTGCCTTCAAGGAGATCATATTTGAAATAAAAGGCAAAGGGGTATTCAGCCGATTCAAGTATGAAAGGGGGGTGCACCGGGTACAGCGGGTGCCTATTACCGAGTCCTCGGGTAGAATCCACACCTCAACAGCCACGGTAGCAGTCCTCCCCAAGGCCGAGGAGGTAGACATATCTATAAATCCTGACGACCTCAAGGTGGATATCTTCCATAGTGGGGGGGCTGGGGGTCAGAATGTAAATAAGGTGGCTACCGCCGTCCGCATCACTCACCTGCCTACCGGTATCGTAGCCGTCTGCCAAGATGAGCGCTCTCAGCTAAGAAATAAGCTGAAGGCTATGTCCGTGCTCCGCTCCCGGCTCCTGGATATAGAGCAACGTCAACAAGAAGCTGAGATAACCCGGCAGCGCCGCTTTCAGGTAGGTACTGGCGACCGGGCTGAAAAGATACGAACCTATAATTTCCCACAAGACCGTGTCTCTGACCACCGCATTAACCAAACCTTCCACAACCTGCCCCGAATTATGGAGGGAGAGCTTGATGAGCTTATCGACACCCTAGCCACTAGCAACCAGGTGGAACAGATGGAGGGACAACTAGCATGACCCTAAAACACACCCTCCGCCGAGCTGGGAAAATCCTAGCCGCCAACAACATTGAAGATGCCCGCCTGGAATCTGAGCTGCTTCTAAGGCATATCTTAAAGATAAACCCGACTCAACTATATCTGGACATTAACCATGAACTAGATAACGAGCAGGAGAAGAGCTTCTGGAATCTGATCGAACGCCGCCTCAATCATGAACCCACCGCCTATCTATTGAAGCATCGTGAGTTCTACGGGCTTGAGTTCTATGTCGATTCCAATGTTCTCATCCCTCGTCAGGAAAGCGAGCTGCTAGTAGAGAAGGCCCTCGAACTGGCTCGGAAATACACCGTGTCCACTATAGCCGAGGTCGGTACTGGTAGCGGGGCCATTGCCATCAGTCTGGCACTAAACCTGCCGCGAGCTAAAATCTACGCTACCGATATATCAGCCCCCGCCCTAAAGGTTGCTCTGTTTAACTGTCAGAAACACGGGGTGGGAAATAGAATCCATCTCCTGCTCGGCGATATGCTCAACCCCTTGCCCGAACCTGTTGACCTTATAGTAGCCAACCTCCCCTATGTTAAAGAGTCGGAAGTGAGCCCAGCAAGTTCCGAGCCGTCACTGGCGCTGAATGGGGGAGTAGACGGATTGGACAAGATACAACGGTTATGCTACCAGGTAAGTGATAAGCTTCCCACTAATGGTTGCCTGCTTCTGGAGATTGGACAGGGACAAGCCAGAGCAGTAACCAGCTTCCTGGGAAACATTTTCCCCCTGGCTGAGATAGAGGTGTTACCGGACCTGAGGGGCATAGACCGTGTGGTAAGCCTGATTCCAAGGCAATCCCCCAAGCTCAATCCCCCACCAGTCGCTGCCCGGTAAGGAATGCCTGGCGTAAGGCGTCAGGATATTTAGTTATAGCCCCCTTCTCATCTATCCCGGGGAACAGCAGCCCCCCGTCATAGGTAACATCAAGAATCTTAAAGAGAGCCTTTACTGTAGCCAGTGATGGCTCAAACAGATTGACTACACTTCTGCCCCCGACAGAAACAAACAAACCCTTCCTCTCCCGCCTGTCACCCAACGGCGGTTGTTCAAGTATATATTTCCTCACCCATATTGCTTGACAGCGGTCAATCATCGCCTTAGCCTGAGCTGTTACCCCCATAAACTGGACAGGGGAAGCCAACACCAACCGGTCAGCTTTTTTTAGCTCACCATATACCATCTGCATATCGTCCTTCACCTTACACCGGCCCGTCTTCAGACAGCCATCACAGTGCTGGCAGGGGGTAATCCTAAGGTCATTAATGACAATAGTTTTAACCTCAGCCCCCTTGCTAGCGGCACCTCTCATAACCTCAGCCAGCAGCAGGTCGGTATTACCACCCCGCCGCGGACTGCCAGCAATACCAAGAACCCTCAAGCCTTCCACCAATGACACTCTTCCCTCTACAGCTTTAATTCCTTCTCAATGTAGCCCAGGATTTCCTCGCTTCTGGCAAACATCTCTTGCTCTAGTTCAAGCTTGTCATGATCGTATCCCAGGAGATGAAGTACACCATGAATAATGAGAATGGCTATCTCCTTTTTCGCCGAGTGCTGGTGCTCTTCAGCCTGAGCAACTGCCTGCGGATAGGAAACAATCACTTCGCCAAGATGTAACATACCGTCAGGGGGGGCAACAAAAGGGGGAAGGTCAGTGTCAATTTCTTCCACAGCCGAGAAGGCGAGTACATCAGTAGGTTCATCTCTCCCCCGATAGCTCGAGTTCAATTGCTGCACCCTCTCCTGACTAGCAATAACCAAGCTAAGCTCCACTCCGGGGTCAGCATTCTGGGCGACCAGTACCCGCTCAACTATACCCCGCAGCCAGCCCACCTCAAGGCTCGCTTCAAGCCCCTCATCAAATACAACGCTAATCTCCATGCTCACCAGATACCATTTCATCATAACATAGTAAGAGGAACCCCTCAAACAAGGCTATCGGTAAACAAGTAACGAAAGCTTGATATTTCTCCAGGTATTGGATAAACTGACTATCTGATAGACTTGCAGTGAAAGAAAGCGGTTGATGGACAACCCGATTTGTGATTGTAGAGAGGAGACTGGCAATGGGTGATATTTTAAACGAAGCCTACGGGATAATGCAATGCAAGGAGTGCCCCTGGTATAAAACCTGTGTGGTGCCAATGAAGTTTACTGCTGAGGACATCCGCCGACAGCTACAAACATCAATGCCAGAAGCAGATATTTCTCAACAAGCTGACCTCGGCATGCAAAATCTTCTATCCAGTATGGCAACTGCTGCCCAGAACTCCATGCTGGAAGGCTGTCCTATCTTCATTGAACGCCTGCGCACCAACCCCAAGCTTGCCCAGCAGATTAAAGAGATGATGCAAAACTGGGGTAAAGAAGAAGAAACACACCCGACTTAAATCCACCGGCCCAGCCACATCATCCAAGAGATACCTAGTATAATTCCCGCCTGACTACCTGCCGTACTTCAGTTTCGCGTACAGAAGCAGGGCAACAAGAACTGCTCCGATAGCATTCCAGAGAATTACCGGGGCCAGCCCGAAAGAGAGCCCGTAAACCAGCCAAATGATGACACCCACCAAAAGCAAGGTGGTAAAAAGCATGCTTATCTCGCGAGCACTTCTAAGCCTGAAGACACGCACCAGCTGCGGGATAAGGCTGCATGTTACCAGTGCCCCACCTATAAAACCCAACCACTCGGCTAAAGGCAAAATTGGCACCTCCTTCTGAGCCTATATCAACGTTCTTGGCCTATATTGGATAGCCTCAGCCAGATGATGAGCCTTGATTATATCACCATTCTCCAGATCGGCGATAGTCCGAGCCAGTTTGAGTATCCGGTGGAAGGCACGGGCGGAAAGATAAAGCTGCTTCATCGCCGCCTTTAAGAGGCTCTGGGCCTGGCCTTCCACCTGACAAAACTCCCTTACTTCAGCTGGCGTCATCTCAGCATTGTAGCTTAACTTTGTCCCCTGAAATCGTTCCTGCTGCCGGGAACGGGCAGATTCAACCCTGGCTTGAACCTTGTCTGACTTTTCTCCCAGCCTATCGTCAGCAAGCTTTTCGTATTCGATATGAGGCACTTCAATAAATATATCAACCCGGTCAATGAATGGCCCACTGATACGCCTCTGATAACGTGAAACCAGACTTGGGGAACAGGCGCACTGTCTAAAAGGGTCACCATAATAGCCACAGGGACACGGGTTCATAGCCCCGACCAGCATAAAGTTGGCCGGAAAGGTCACACTACCCTGAGCCCGACTAATGGTGATTACCTTATCCTCCAGGGGCTGACGCAGTACCTCAAGCACAGCATGCCCGAATTCAGGAAGCTCATCAAGGAATAGAACCCCCCGATGACTAAGGCTTATCTCACCGGGTCTTGGCCAGTGGCCACCGCCTACCAAGCCAGCATTAGAGATAGTATGGTGAGGAGAGCGAAAGGGCCGCTGTCTAATCAGCGGAGTGTCTGACGGTAACAGACCGTTCACGCTGTATATCTTGGTAACCTCCAGGGCTTCCTCATTAGTCATTGGTGGCAGTATAGACGGCAGCGAACGAGCCAGCAGAGTTTTACCACTCCCAGGAGGCCCCATCATTATTATATTATGCCTGCCAGCAGCAGCCACCTCTAAAGCCCGTTTAACATGCTCCTGCCCTTTAATATAAGCCAGGTCAGTAACCGACGAGGCAGGATAGGTATATTCTTCAACCTCACCAGGCTTGCACTCAGGGGGTAATATTTCTCCTCGGAAATAGCTAACCAACTGGGCTAATGAGGTGATAGGAATAATCTTAGTGCCTTCTACCAGAGACGCCTCCCTGGCATCGGCATCAGGCACAATGATTGTGGAGAAACCTTCTTCACGAGCTAGGGCAACCATAGGCAAGATGCCATTTGTGTGGCGCAAGCCCCCGTCTAGAGACAGCTCACCAAGGATAATAACCTGAGAAACATCGGCGTATATCTGCTCCGAGCTAAGCAGGATACCGACGGCAATAGGCAAATCATAAGCCGGGCCAGCCTTCTTGAGGTCAGCCGGAGCCAGATTAACCACAATGCGCTTCATCGGGAAGGTATAGCCGGAATTCCGTATAGCGGCTCTTACCCGCTCCCTAGCCTCCTGAACGGCAGTATCAGGTAAACCCACAATGGTAAATGAGGGTAAACCGGGAGAAATATCTACCTCAACCTCAACAATAGCCCCTTCCAGTCCGACAACAGCACAGCTTATTACCTTGGCTAACATAATTCTCCTGTTCGCTATGTTACAGCGAAGCTCACTGAGTGTCAACGGAGTGTGTTCTTGTTGTGCCCTGGAGCTAGTGCTACAATAAACCTACCACGTGGAGGAAGACATGCCACTAGATACCATAGTTGTCAAAGGAGCCCGGGAGCACAACCTCAAGAATATAAATGTAACCATCCCCCGTGATAAGCTGGTGGTTATTACCGGTGTCTCCGGCTCAGGCAAGAGTTCACTGGCATTTGATACCATCTATGCCGAGGGGCAGCGTCGCTATATGGAATCTCTAGCTGCCTATGCCCGCCAGTTCCTGGGCAGAATGGAGAAGCCTGAGGTTGACTATATTGACGGGTTAAGCCCGGCCATATCCATCGACCAGAAGGGTCCGAGCCGGAATCCACGCTCCACGGTAGGAACAATAACCGAAATCTATGATTACCTGAGGCTGCTTTTTGCCCGTGTCGGTCACCCTCACTGTCCCCAGTGTGGACGAGAGATCGCCATGCAGACAGTACAGCAGATTGTCGATGCTATTCAGAACCTCCCGAAAAATACCCGGATTGTGATTCTGGCACCGCTAATTAGAGACCGCAAGGGAGAATATCAGGCAGTGTTTGATGATTTGCGCAAGACGGGCTATGCCAGGGTTAGAATTGATGGACAAACCCACGACCTGTCCGAGGAGTTCCAACTTGACAAGAACAAGAAGCATTCTATTGAGGCAGTAGTGGACAGGCTGGTGATCGGGCAAGGCGGAAGCCAGAGCCGTATTGCCGACTCGGTAGAGACAGCCCTCAAGCTAGGGGAAGGGGTAGTACTGGTATCCATTGTTGATGGTGAGGAATTACTATTCTCGGAGCACTTTGCCTGTGTCCACTGTGGTATCAGCCTAGGTGAGATTGCCCCCAGGACATTTAGCTTTAATAGTCCACACGGTGCCTGCCCCGCCTGTACCGGTCTGGGGATCAAGCTGGAGATAGACCCCGAGCTGGTTGTCCCCGATAAGGAGCTTTCTGTAGCTCAAGGAGCAATCCGCCCCGGGTGGTGTGCCTACTCTACCTGGTACTTTGACCAGTTCGAGTCTCTAGCCCGGCGTCACGGCTTCTCCCTGCACACACAGGTAAAGGAACTGAGCGAACGCCATCTCAGGCTACTCCTTTATGGAGAAGGGGGAGAGCCACTAAGATACCGAAACCGCTTCGGACGGGTTAGAGAATACTACGACGGTTTTGAGGGGGTGATCCACCGCATGGAGCGGCTCTACCGTGATACAGAATCCGAGCATTCCCGGGCTGAGATAGAGCGCTATATGGTATCAAGACCATGCCCTGTCTGTCAGGGGAAGAGGCTGAAGCCCGAGTCCTTAGCTGTAACCATTGACGACAAGAACATTACCGATATAGGCTCAATGTCAGTTACCCAGGTATTGCAATGGATAGCCACCATTAACGACAAGATTCTTACCGAGCGCGAGCAAACTATAGCCCACCAAGTCCTTAAGGAAGTCAAGACCCGTCTCGGCTTCCTCAAAGATGTAGGGCTAGACTACCTTACTCTCGACCGCCCATCAGCCACACTGAGCGGTGGTGAAGCCCAGCGAATCCGTCTGGCTACCCAGATTGGCAGTGGCCTTATGGGTGTTCTCTATATATGCGATGAACCCACGGTGGGGCTGCACCCGGCCGATGACTCCCGACTGATTGAAACACTGAAGAGACTGAGAAACCTGGGTAATACAATACTGGTCGTGGAACACGATGAAGCTATGATGCGAGCTGCCGACCATATCATTGATATGGGACCCGGGGCTGGAGAGCACGGAGGGCGGATTGTAGCCACGGGAACTCTATCCGACATTACGAACTGTCAGCAGTCAGTAACCGGCCAGTACCTTAGCGGAGCAAAACAGATTCCGCTACCGGTTAACCGCCGGGACGGCTCCGGAGAAGAACTCGTAATAAAAGGAGCCAGGCAGAATAACCTGAAGGATATAGATGTCCATATCCCTCTGGGTAAATTTGTTTGCGTTACCGGCATCTCGGGGAGCGGTAAAAGCACTCTTATTGATGATATTATGTATAAAAAGCTGGCACAGATGTTTTATCAGTCGCGGGAGCGGGCTGGTAATTGCGATGATATCACCGGTACAGAGTACATTGATAAAGTAGTCAACATTGACCAATCCCCAATCGGGCGCACCCCCCGCAGCAATCCAGCCACCTACACCGGAACCTTTACCCC
>DAOUMH010000003.1:0-4757 GCA_034411815.1 Dehalococcoidales bacterium
ACCGGCACCCAAGCCTGTTGCCAGCAGGATAATAATGTGAGCAGTTGTCATCTGGCTATTCTTGCAAGCAGGCGTTCCTGACTAGTGATCGCAGACCTCTTCGCCTACTTCTAACCTACCTTTTAGATAATCCAAAACCAGCTCCTCCGGGTCGGTTCCCAGCGCATTTATAGCAACCTTGATACGGTTCTGACTGAAAAGCTGCTGGGCCCGAGAACCCATACCGCTGGCAACAACTACCGAGACCCCCTGCTCCGCCAACCATACTGGGAGGAGGCCGGGTTCATGCCCCGGGGAAGGAATTAACTCCTTCCTTACGACCTCTTTCCTCGCCTCATCAACATCTATCAAGGCAAAATGCTGGCAATGACCAAAATGAGTAGCTACCTTACCCTCACTGACAGGCACTGCATACCTCAACATTACCATCCTCCTCTCATATCCTTAGCTCACTGGCAATACTTTGCCACAACGCCTCTATTTGTCGAGCGACACCGTTCTTAGAGTATTCTACCACAGGTAATCCCCGAACCAATGCCTCGGTTACCACATTATCAAAAGGAATCTTGGAGGCTACCCTTATCCTCCGACTAAGACAATAGCTTTCAATATGACGGGTATTATCCTCATTGATATCATACTTGTTGACACAAACTATAACCGAAACAGAGAAGTGCTGACAAACCCCGATAATCCTGTCCAGGTCATGCATCCCTGACAGGGTCGGTTCAGTAACGATAACTGCCAAGCTTGCCCCCGACAAGGAAGATATAACCGGGCACCCAATACCCGGCGGGCCATCACTGATGATACAATCAAGCCCGTCCCCTTCAGCTATCTGCCTGGCTTGCTGTCTGACCAGCGCCACCAGCTTGCCAGAGTTCTCCTGAGCTATACCCAACCGGGCGTGAACTAGACGCCCATATTTAGTGTCAGAGATAAACCAGCTTCCGGACAGGCTTTCCTCCATAGTAATAGCGTCAACCGGACATATATGTGAGCAGAAGCCACAGCCCTCGCAGGAGACAGGGTCAACCTTGAAATCATGAATGGCATCAAAACGACACAAATCCTGGCAAAGGCCACATTGGGTGCACTTCTCCTCATCAATAAGAGCAACCTGCCCACTCCAGAATTCATTTTTCTCTTTAATAGAGGGGTTGAGCAGCAAGTGAAGGTCAGCGGCATCGACATCACAATCAGCCAGCACCTTATTTTTAGCCAGAGCCGCAAATGAACCCGCTATGCTAGTCTTCCCCGTTCCCCCCTTACCGCTTAGTATTACTACTTCCTTCATTTACTATCTCCCCAATCTTATCGTAAAGCTCAAGAAAGCTATCCTTCCATTGAGGCAAGCCCTCAACTAAAGGAACGCCCCGAGAATAGAGGCTGGCAATTTCGGTGTCAAGAGGAATGGTAAGCAGGATTGGGATATTCTCCCTACGACAGTACTCCTCTGTCTTCCCATCACCTACCCCGGCACGGTTGAGAACGATGCCGTAGGGTATATTAAGCTCCTTCACCGTCTCCACGGCCAGAACCAGGTCATTAAGACCGAAGGGTGTAGGCTCGGTCACCAGGAGGCAGAAATCGCTACCCCTAACTGCTTCCACTACTGGGCAAGATGTCCCCGGAGAAGCATCAATGATAACCGCACCCTCACTGTTGACATGCTCCTTGACTTTTCTAATCACGGGCGGCGCCATAGCCTCACCTACATTAAGCCTGCCATGAACAAACCCCACGCCATCTGCATATCCCGTCTCTATCACCCCGATCTCTTTCGGCGTCTCGGAGATAGCCTCTAAGGGACACAGATAACTACAGGCACCACAGCCGTGGCAAAGCTCAGGAAAGATAAGCACCTTCTTCCCCATTACAGCAATAGCATTACAGGCACAGACCTCGGCACACTTTCCGCAATAAGTGCACTTCTCTTCATCTACCTTGGGAACCGGAATGGAGACGGCTTCCCCACGGGTAAAGGTCGGCTTCAAGAAAACGTGGTCATTGGGTTCCTCTACATCGCAGTCAAGAAGCTGCACACTACCTCTTCCCTTCAAGGAAAGGGCTAGGCTGGTAGCTACCAAGGTCTTGCCCGTCCCGCCTTTACCACTGGCAACAGCTATTATCACCTCAGCCTCTCACCATCTTGGCACCACACTGCGGGCAACTCAGATCATAACAAGGGGTTCCTGCCTGATGGGATACTCTAGCTCCGCAATTAGGGCAGATACAATCCCCACCCGCCCCGGCTCCAGAGCGTGTTCCCCCCATCCTGCCAGCCCCTCTTCCTCCTCTTCCTGTGCCCCTACCACTCCCTGGGCCACCACCCCAGGGTGGTCCGGTTCCATCTCCTCTAGGCATAGCTACACCTCCAATAAATGATGGTTAGATTAATACTACATTGGTGGCAGTCCACAGGTGCCTGTACTACAGACAGGACAGCTCATTTCTGAGAGCTCCGATGTGCTTGAGCCCGGGCTGAAGAATGAGGAAAACAGACGCTTCGGGCTTTGGGCATCGCATTTAGGGCAATTTAATCTGGAACCATCCTCACCTATGGACTGGCGAACTTCAAATTTCTCTCCACACTGAGTGCACTGGTACTCGTAGATTGGCATAACTGCTACCTCCTATTCTCCTCTAATTCTTTAATACGGCGTTGAATCTCAGACAGCTGTTGCGCCAGCATCTGCGACTGGGCCTTAAGAGCTTCAAGCTCCTGCTCCGGGCCTGCTGATTGGGATACCGGACCAACCGGCGGCATCATTCCGCCTCCCATACCTCCGCCCACACCTCTACCCATGCCCATACCTCTGCCCATGCCCATGCCTCTGCCCATGCCTCTGCCCAGGCCTCGTCCCATACCCATGCCTCCACCCATACCTCCACCCATGCCAAAACCTGTGTCAGCCCCCATACCAGGGGTAGCACCCATACCGAAATGAGCGTCTACGGTGGGCTGTGAAATAGGCTGAAACTGCCCTGACTTATAGGCTTGAACGGCGTCTCGCACTTTCCCTGAGACCCCACTTATCAGTTGGAGCCCGGCAGCAGACAGTACCTGGTAGGCATTAGGACCGAAGTTGCCGGTGAGGACTGCTTCTACTCCTTTACTAGCAATCGTCTGGCCGGCGGAGATTCCTGCCCCACCGGCAGCCATGGCACTTGAGTTCTCCAGAGCCTCAAACTCCATTGTCTCCGGGTCAATAATAATGAAATACTGAGAGCGACCAAAGCGAGGATCAATTTCGTCATCCAGGCTCGGCCCCATAGCTGATATAGCAATTTTCATAGTTCGCCTCCTCTTTAAACTGGTTTCGGGTCTATTTCTCCTTTGCCTCCAGTTCACGCATCCTGGCCTCAATCTGCTCAAGCTGGCCCTTTGCTGCTTCAGCCTGGCTCTTCAGAAAATCAAGCTCCTGTTCAGGAGTCATCTGAGAGGCAAAAGGTTCTACTCCGGGCATAGTCTCCATGGATACCCCTAGGTAGAACGGATAAGAAGCCTGCTGATATGGCCATGCCGCAGGTGCCCCGGCGGCTCCACCAAAGAAATAGCCACACCTTGGCAAGCCTCCTCTCCCCAAACCAACATAAGGCCAGGGGGGAGAGCTCCCACGAAACCCAAACCCCATCCCCCTAAAACCAAATCCTCTACCAAATCCATTAGGCATAATATCACCTCCTAATCGTAAATATTAGGTTTTCCATAGCTCAACGGTCACCACCACCGATAAGATGCATAGGGTGAGCGGTAGGCACTATAGGATAGGTAGCCGTATCTCCCATACGGAATAGTTGATGCATATTGTCCGGCATAGGGTGTTGCCCACCACCATCTTGGCAACCAAGGAAAGTTGCGACAGAAGGGATAAGAATTACCACAACCTCTGCCCCAACCACCACCCCATCCGAACCAGCCTCTTCCTCTCATCTTACTACCCCCTTTCTGCTATTTGACTAATATCCCCCACCACGGCGTCTCCCCCAGCCCCCTCTACCCCAACCGAAGCCAAAAGGCTCGACAGACATAATGTTCGGCGTATTACAAGTGGGACAAAACCTAGGTGGCACAGTTGTCATCGTCTCAAAGGGTACATCCCACTCATGACCATTAAGGCAACGGAAACGGCGCGTCGCCATTTCAAAGTTACCTCCCTCAATCCGTATTGCCTTCCCATTGAGCAAGGCATCAGCCAGCTTGCTCCGGGCAGCCCCCAGCACCCGGTGAAAGGTAGGTCGTGAAATATTCATCCTCCGGGCGCACTCTTCCTGTTCTAATCCCTCCAGATCGTTAAGACGTACAGCCTCCGCCTCCTCTACTGAAACGCACACCTCCTCAAGCATACGGAGAGGTACCCCCACCGGTTTGAAATAGGTTACCTCCGGTATAAAGGCAACACGACGCCACTTTGGTATCCTGCCCACTATACTTTCATCTCCATCCTGTGCTATTGCGAACCCAAGTCCATAAAAGCCGTTATATGGTCATATGTTCATAATTATAATAACACACAAATTTATGAGATGTCAAGAGGGTCACCACTATGAACACTTCTTAAATAATTGGGGAAATAGGCTTTGAAGCCGGGGGTAGTTGTTGCTGGCTAGCTAAGTTCCTTTTCGTAATCTCTTTCGCCGAATATCTTGCTCCCTATCCTCACTATATTGGCTCCTTCCTCTATTGCAACCTTATAAGAATTCGTCATCCCCATTGAAAGATACTTCATCTCCACCTCAGGCAGGTTAAGCTC
>DAOUMH010000004.1:0-6053 GCA_034411815.1 Dehalococcoidales bacterium
AGATGCTTTCAGCGCTTATCCAAACCAGACTTGGCTACTCAGCAATGCCCTTGGCAGAACAACTGACACACCATTGGTCTGTCCTTCCAGGTCCTCTCGTACTATGGAAAGACCCTCGCAAATCTCCAGACGCCACGACGGATAGAGACCGACCTGTCTCACGACGGTCTGAACCCAGCTCGCGTGCCGCTTTAACCGGCGAACAGCCGGACCCTTGGGACCTGCTTCAGCCCCAGGATGCGACGAGCCGACATCGAGGTGCCAAACCTTCCCGTCGATGTGAACTCTTGGGGAAGATAAGCCTGTTATCCCCGGGGTAGCTTTTATCCGTTAGGCTACGGCCCTTCCACGCGGTACCGTAGGATCACTTTGCCCTGCTTTCGCATCTGCTCGACTTGTAGGTCTCACAGTCAAGCTCCCTTATGCCAATACACTCTACAGGTGATTTCCATCCACCTTGAGGGAACCTTTGGGCGCCTCCGTTACTTTTTAGGAGGCGATCGCCCCAATCAAACTACCCACCAGACACTGTTCTCCTGCTTGCTCAGGGGTTAGAGGCAAAACGCAACAAGAGTGGTATTTCAACGGTGGCTCCACCGAGGCTAGCGCCCCGGCTTCAAAGCCTCCCACCTATGCTACACATGATGAGCTCAGACTCAGTGCCAAGTTGTAGTAAAGCTCCACGGGGTCTTTTTGTCCAGTCGCGGGTAGCCCGCATCTTCACGGGCATTTCAATTTCGCCGAGCCCTTCGTTAAGACAGCGCCCAAGTTGTTACACCTTTCGTGCGGGTCGGAACTTACCCGACAAGGGATTTCGCTACCTTAGGACCGTTATAGTTACGGCCGCCGTTCACTGGGGCTTCAGTTCGGAGCTTCGGTTACCCTGACTCCTCCCCTTAACCTTCCAGCACTGGGCAGGTATCAGCCCCTATACATCAGCTTACGCTTTAGCAGAGACCTGTGTTTTTGATAAACAGTCACTCGGGCCCATTTAGTGTCACCCACAAAGTGGGTACCCCTTCTCCCGAAGTTACGGGGCTAAATTGCCGAGTTCCTTAACGAAGGTTGTCTCGATCACCTTAGGACTCTTATCCTTACCTACCAGAGTCGGTTTGCGGTACGGGCGCTACTGCTTCAACGGCAACGAGGCTTTTCTTGACGGTATGGTTGAGCTAAGTAGTCTTGAGTCTCCTCGCAACTTCCCCTCACCTTCAGCTATAACATCCGGGGTGGATTTGCCTGCCCCGGCATCACCTATAGTGAGAGACACACCATGTCCAATGGGTATGCTCAGCCTACCCTTCCGTGTCCCCCCTTTGCCTCCACAATAGCGGTACAGGAATAATAACCTGTTGTCCATCGCCTACGCCTTTCGGCCTCGGCTTAGGCCCGACTAACCCTACGCGGATTAACCTTCCGTAGGAAACCTTAGGTATCCGGTGGGTGTGTTTCCCACACACCTTACGCTACTCATGCCGACATTCTCACTTCCGCACGCTCCAGCTTGCCTTACGACTCACCTTCACTGCAGGCGGAACGCTCCCCTACCATCCTAGCAAGCTAGGATCCATAGCTTCGGTGACAGACTTTAGCCCCGCTGGATTGTCGGCGCAGCACCACTCAACCAGTGAGCTATTACGCACTCTTTCAAGGATGGCTGCTTCTAAGCCAACCTCCTGGCTGTCTCTGCAATCCTACTTCCTTTGCCACTTAGTCTGCTCTTAGGGACCTTAGCTGATGGTCTGGGCTGTTTCCCTCTCGACTATGAAGCTTATCCCCCATAGTCTCACTCCCAGACTTTGGCTAATGGCATTCGTGGTTTGGTTGGATTTAGTGGGATCTCTCCCACTGAGTCCATCCAGAGCCCTACCTCCACTAGCTATCATCTGAGGCTGCACCTCAATGCATTTCGGGGAGAACCAGCTATTACCGAGTTCGTTTGGCATTTCACCTCTATCCACAGCTCATCCGACAACTTTGCAACGTTGACCGGTTCGGGCCTTCACTCCGGTATTACCAGAGCTTCACCCTGGCCATGGATAGCTCACCCGGCTTCGGGTCTAATCCATGCAACCATATTCGCCCTATTAAGACTCGCTTTCGCTATGGCTCCGCAACTCAAGTTGCTTAACCGGCTACACAGATTAACTCGTCGGCTCATTCTTCAATAGGCACGCCATTAGCCACCCGAAGGTAGCCTCTGACTGCTTGTAAGCACACGGTTTCAGATCTATTTCACTCCCCTCACGGGGTACTTTTCACCTTTCCCTCACGGTACTGGTTCACTATCGGTCATCAAGGGTATTTAGCCTTACCCGGTGGTCCGGGCAGATTCCCACAAGATTCCTCGTGTCCCGTGGTACTCAAGGACAGGATAGGGAGCCTCCCCCTTTAACTTACAGGACTATCACCTTCTATGGTGGCTCTTTCCAGAGACCTTCGGCTAGAGTTTGGTTTGTAACTCCCCGGCTTAATTCTAAACTTAAACCACACCTGCCTTACAACACCCCTTAAGCATAAGCTTTAGAGCCGTTAGGCTTAAGGGGTTTGGGCTGTTCCCCGTTCGTTCGCCACTACTAGGGGAATAATTTCCTTTCCTCGGGGTACTGAGATGTTTCACTTCCCCCGCTTACCTCCGCCCAGCCTATGTGTTCAGCTGGGGGTACTCAAGTTTTTCTTGAGTGGGTTGCCCCATTCGGAAATCCCCGGCTAGGCTTGCTAGACAGCTCGCCGAGGCTTATCGCAGTCTTGCCACGTCCTTCTTCGGCCCTTGATACCAAGGCATTCACCGTGCGCCCTTAACCGCTTGACCTGCTTCAGACTTGATATTAGTTTAAAATATTCAGTTTTTAAGGTTCTAGACACACAAAAAAGGCTTGGCGATCTATCACCAAGCCCCTTGCCCGGTTTTAAATCACCAGTTAGCTTTCTATGTGTCAACCTTTAACATATATGGCATAACACCTCTTAAAGGTTAGATTAACTATATCATATTAAAATCAGGGCTGTCAATAGGAATCAGGCGCTATTTTATCGCCGTCCAGGCTCGTTGTACCCTGCCGAGATGCTGCTCGGTGGCTCTTTTTAAACCCATAAGTACTTTCTTGAGTTCTTCCGAATAACAAGGGAAAATATCAAAAACACGGCTCTCTATTAAGGATTTTTCCACGTACAAGGCGGCGGTCAGGGCATCTTTTAACGATATGGTTTGCCTTTTTGCCCTATCTACCTCGCCCTCTAAGTACTTATGATAAGTTTGTAGGGCTGCTTCGTTAAAACGCCCTTCGTTTATACCCGCATCGTCACCTTCAGTATTTGAAACCAGCTGCCTTATCCAGCCGGCATGCTCATTCTCTTCCTTTATCAGGTCCAGCCAGAATTCCTTATACTGAGGAAACTCCCCGGCATAAATACCGTAAGGCTCGGCGATGGCCTCTTCGTTTCTTGCTAAAGACTCTAAAATATCCATCTACGGCCTCCTAATGTGCAATAAAACAAAGCCCTTGCAGTACGTACTTACCTCTCATTATATTATTATCTGTCAAGTAACCTCTCCGCTACGGTTACGCTTAAGCCATTTCTGTTTCTGTTCCCTTCTGGTATGTTCATTGGTGGACTGGTAGTTACCCAGGAAATCAGCCATAAAAGAGGCGAAGCTACCATTTAATATGGCTTTTCTTATTTTAGACATAAGATCTGATATGAAATAAAGATTATGGATGGTAGCCAGGCGGTATGCCAGCAGTTCCCTGGAACGGAACAGGTGATTAAGGTAGGCAGCCGAGAAGTTAAGGCAGCTATAACAACCGCACCCTGAGTCAACCGGCCGTTCTACCTGTTTATAAATAGCATTGGTTATGTTAATCCTCCCCTGCCTGGTGAATAGGCTGCCGTTTCTCCCGAGCCGTGTCGGCAGGACGCTATCGAAGACATCTATACCCCGGGCAACGGCGTTAACAATATCTTCAGGAGAGCCGACGCCCATCAGGTAGCGGGGTTTATCAGAAGGTAAAAGGGCGGTCGTTTCTTCTACCATAGCCATTGTTACCTCTTTAGTCTCACCCAGGCTTAAGCCCCCGATGGCGTAACCGGGAAAATCAAGGGAACATAAACTTTCAGCCGAGCGCTGTCTCAACTCCGCCGAGACGCCTCCCTGTACGATGCCGTAGAGCGCCTGATTATCGTTCTTTTTAGCTTTAAGGCATCTTTCAGCCCAGCGGCTGGTACGCTCGACGGCAGCTTTTATCCTGCCCGGGCCGGCATCGCTGGGTGGGCATTCGTCCAGCGCCATAATGATATCGGCACCCAGCGCCTCCTGGTACTCGACCGCCAGTTCAGGAGTAATAAAATGCTGGCTGCCGTCGATATGGGAGCTGAAAGTAACGCCTTCGTCTGTTATCTTACTAAGCGTTGCCAGACTAAATATCTGGTAGCCGCCGCTATCGGTAAGTATAGCTTTATCCCAGCCCATAAACCTGTGCAAGCCGCCCAATTCCTTTATCACCGGAATACCCGGCCTCAGGTAAAGGTGATAGGCATTGGATAGCACCATATCAAAGCCAAGCCCTAAAATCTCTTCAGGAGTGAGTGTTTTCACAGTCGCCTGGCTGCCCACAGGCAGAAAAGCAGGCGTAGCCACCTTGCCGTGCCCGGTAACCAGCTCACCGGCACGAGCCCGGCTATCCGGGCATTCCTTAAATAGACTAAAATCTCTTTTCATTAGATAAAAACCCGTTAGAAGAGGTCTATTAGGAACGGGCGTAGCAGCCTTTTTACTATAGATAATCCGACGGCGCATATCAAGATAAAACTAATGGTATGAATCTCAAATCCGGTTATAGCGATACCGAGAGCAGTTGATGCTCCCGGCGGATGTTCCGTTAGAGTAACCGACATTAAAAACATAGCCAGACCGACTGAAAAAGCATAGGCAAACCACCTCACCGCCTCTATTTCAGCCGTTGCTCCAGCGAAAGGGCCGATAAAGAACAGGTAATAACTAATCAGCCCGCATATGATGCCAACCAGATGGCCACCGATAAGCCTCCTGGGGCGAGCGGTGATAGAGCGTGGCATGGCAAAGGCAATAAATACACTGGCACCCAGACCGGCCACGATGGCAGCATGGGTAATTATGTTGACAAAATAGAGAATAACTCCCAGCACAAACATCGCCAACAGGCTTTGAATAATATAGTTCTTTGGTGCTTTCAGAAAAGACTTATCAATAAGTTCCACAGACAATAATCCCCTTATAAATAGGCTTAACGAATACAAACCAGGCAGGTTTATCAAGTAGACTTCTTATGATGCTCGTCGTCCAGGTAACCCTGCAGGATGATAGCTGCTGCTGCAGCGTCGTCCCGCCCTTTTGACTTTTTAGGGTCTCTCTCTCGCAAAAGCCGTTGTGCCGTAACCGTGCTTAACCGCTCATCACGAAGCTCGACAGGCAGGTTTAGGTACTCCGAAATTTTATCAACAAACCCTTTGACCTTGTTAGCCTGGTCGCCTATACTGCCGTCCATCGATAACGGTAGTCCCACAACGAGCCGTTCAACCTCAAGGCGTTTAATAATGCCCGAGATAGCTTCTATATCTTTCCTGTCATCATTGCGGCGCTCGACAACAGTCAGCGGACTGGCTAGTATACCCAGCGGATCGCTGACCGCCAGTCCCAGCCACCTATCTCCTACATCAAGCCCCAGAATTCGTGCCATAAGTCTTTCTTATACCAGCTTTCCAACAACTCTTAAGGCTTCATCTATTTTACTCTTATCTTTGCCGCCGCCCTGAGCCAGGTCCGGCTTACCGCCGCCGCCGCCGCCGGCTACTTTGGTTACTTCCTTAATTATATTACCGGCATGATAACCTTTCTTAACTAGGTCCGGAGTAACGGCGCATAAAAAGAAAGGATTATCCTGATATACTGTAGCCAGTACCACTATTACGCTTTTAAGCCTGTCTCTTATAGAATCTGCCATTACCCTGAGGTTATCCGGTCTGGTCTCTGCCACCCGGCTGGCCACTAATGTTATCCCTTTTATTTTTTCAGA
>DAOUMH010000005.1:0-49220 GCA_034411815.1 Dehalococcoidales bacterium
GAACAATACGCCTTGCACATCACCCAAAAATTAGGTATCTATGCCCATAATGTTGCCTGCACCCCCTTCCCCTTGGAAAAAGTCCGTGCTACATTATGTAAAGAAGACTCTGCCCTACTGGAGCGAACTGAACAGGATATACTGACGATGACCCCTACAGTAGACGATAATAAGATTAAACAGAGCCTGGACTACTTCTTTTATCAGAAGCTACCAGCCATCAATCTAGGTGCGGCGATAAAAGAGATAAAGCCAGTGGGTGGACACCGCAAAGTGGACGCTTTGAAGAGGTTTGCTGATAGCCAGGGACAAGCCTTATCCAAATGGATAGTGATTGGTGATAGCATTACTGATTTTAGGATGCTTCAGGCAGTGGAATCGGAGGGAGGAATAGCCATCGCCTTTAATGCCAACGAGTATGCCCTGCCCCAGGCAACAATGAGTCTGGCTTCCACATCCATTAGCGACCTGACCGAAGTATTTGAGGTATGGCAGAAGGGCCAGAGAAAAGGTGTAGAGAGCATGGTCAAAGCGAAGGAAAAGGCTGGAGGGACGGGAGACAGAGGCTACTTCCACTGGCTATCTGGCAGGAAGGATATAGCCGAGGTTATTGACATTCATAAGAGAATAAGGCAACTGGTAAGAGAGAATGCCGGCAAGCTAGGGTGACAGATGACCACTATTGAAGTAGTTGGGCTAGGGGCACTGAATATAGACTGCCTGTACCGGGTGGAGCGCATCCTCGACGATGGGGAGGCAGTAGTTGCTAAGTCAATATCACTCCCCGGTGGCTCAGCCGCCAATACGATTTATGGCTTAGCCAAGCTCGGGGTAAATACTAGCTTTGCCGGCGTTGTTGGCGATGACCCCGAGGGTAGAGCACTGGTGCAAGAGTTTAAGAGGGTCGGAGTAGACACCAGCCAGATCAAGGTAAAGCCCGACACCAAAACAGGTTCAGTGCTGTGTCTCAGCGACAAGCTGGGCAAGCGCGCTCTGTATGTCTCGCCCGAGGCCAACAACCTACTGACTACAGATGACCTGGATGCAACCTACATAAACCAGGCAGGGCTGCTTCATATCTCTTCCTTTGCTGACGACAGGCAATTCAAGGTTCTGCTGAAATTGGCAGGCAGCTTAGGTTCGTCTACAAAGATCAGCTTCTCACCCGGGGCGCTGTATGCCAACAAAGGGCTAAAGGCGCTTTCCCCGATATTAGCTAAGACCTACACCCTGTTTACAAACCAGAATGAGATACGGCAACTGACCGGGATGGATTTTAAACAGGGTGCTGAGGCTTGCCTCGAGCGAGGCTGCCATATAGTCATCGTCACCCTGGGTGAAGGTGCCAGCTATAAAGCTGCTATGGCTACCAGTTACATCAGAGACATTGAGAATGAATATATGATTGAGCCCTGCAGTAAAAAGATACCTGCCCTGGACACTACCGGAGCTGGTGATGCCTTCGCCACCGGTTTTCTCTACGGACTGCTCAACGGCAAGGAGCTTAAAGAGTGCGGCCAACTTGGTGATACTGTAGCCAAGTTCTCCATTGCCAAGATAGGAGCCAGACAGGGCTTGCCCACCCTCGGAGAACTATCTCAACACTATCAAGCCCTCTATAATAAGCAATTATAGAGGGCTATTTCTTGCCGGATTTAGCTTCATCTTTGGTCGGCTTGTTCAAGATTTCATCCACAATGCCATATTCCGTTGCCTGCTCCGGGTTGAGATAGAAGTCCCGGTCGGTGTCATGGACAATCTTTTCCATGGGCTGGCCGGTATGCTTGACTAGAATACCCCGGATTAGCTCCTGCATCCGCATAATCTCACGAGCGGCAATCTCTACATCAGCTGCCTGTCCCTGAGCACCGCCAAACGCCTGGTGCAAATGAATAGTTGAGTTAGGTAGAGCATAGCGTTTGCCCTTGGCTCCGGCGCAGAGCAGTATAGTTCCCATACTGGCTGCCATCCCCACACAGATGGTCGATACCTCGGGCCGTATAAGCTGCATAGTGTCGTAGATGGCAAGCCCGGAAGCGATGATACCACCGGGGCAATTAATGTAGAGGCTTATGTCCTTATCCGGGTCTTCCCGCTCCAGATAGAGAAGCTGGGCAACCACAACATTGGCTACCTGGTCATTAATCGGCGTGCCCAATATGATAATACGTTCTCTTAACAGGAGTGAATATATATCAAAAGCTCGTTCCCCCCTGGCACCACTTTCAATCACCATAGGTATAACATTCATCGATTGGTCATTCATTCTTACCCTCCTTTTGTATCGTCTTAACTTCCTTATTTGAACCCTGGGCTATCTCTACTAGCCTCTGGATAGTTTTCTGTGTAATTAACAACTGTTTAACCGATTCCTTGGACTGCGGGGAGCTCAGAAGCGTCCGCAGTTCCTCCTTCCTGTCATTAGCATCCTTCGTCATATTTTCAATCTCAGCATCTATCTCCGAATCGCCAACTTCAATCTTTTCCTCATCGGCAACCTTGCCCAACACAAGAGAGTGCGAAACCCTCCTCGTAGCTAATGGGCGTAGCTCTCCCCGTAGCTCCTCCTCCGTCTTGTTAATGATTCCAAGATACTCCTCCAAACCCCTGCCACTCATCTGCAGGCGCCTTGCTTGTTCATCAATAAGACGGTCGATTTGCATCTCTACCAAAACTGGAGGAAACTCCAGCTTGGCAAGCTCGGCCACAGCCTCTATTACCCGCTCCTCGAAATCCATCCTAGACTTCTCCTCAGCACTGACCTTAAGGTCAGCGGAGACCTGCTCTCGCAACGAATCCAAGGTTTTGCAATCAGGGTTAACACCTTTAGCAAACTCTTCATCTAACTCGGGAAGCTTTTCCTGCTTTATTTCGGTAATTTTTACTCTAAACGAAGCCTCCTTCCCTGCCAACTCATCTCTAGGATAATCCGCAGGGAACTGGAGTGTGAACTCCTTCTCTTCATCCTTACCCATACCAGACAGTTGTTCAGCAAACCCCGGGGCGGGAGAAAGCTGGTCACGGACCACCTGATACTGAACTGCCTTCTGGTTTATAAAGGGGCTATCTTCAATAGTACTCTCAACATCTAAGACAACCAGATCAGTAAACTCTACCGACCGTTCCACAGGCTCCCAAGTAGCCTGCCGATGACGTAGCTGGTCTATCACAGCACTGACATCACCTTCGGTTATTTCTACAATCTCCGGTGCAAGTTGAACATCATGATAGTCACCAAGCTCAATCTCGGGTGACAAGGGCACTGTCGCCTTGAATATTACAGGGTCGGTCTGTGCTATCTCAACCTGGGGCTGAGCAAAAGCCTCAATCTCCTGCTCTTTAACAGCCTTCGTATAAGCCTCGGGAAGTAGCTCATTCAGCGCATCCTCAAGGAGACCCTCTCTACCCATGTAGCGCTCTAACACCTCTCGCGGTGCCTTTCCCTTGCGGAAGCCGGGAATATTTGCCTTCTTAACCAGACGGTAATAGGCCTTATCTAAGGACTCTTCTACCTCTGCAGGCTCCATCTCAATGGTCAGGAGTGCTTGCCTATTTTCTATTGCCTCGCTGGTTACCTTCATTATTCCTCACGCAGACGCAGGTGTAATTCGGCTAACTGCTCTTCAGTAACCGACGAGGGAGCATTAAAAGTCAAATCCATAGCGCTCTGATTCTTAGGGAAGGCAATCACCTCCCTGATGCTCTTCTCTCCCGCCAGTAGCATCACGATGCGGTCAATGCCCAAGGCTATGCCACCGTGAGGTGGGGCACCATACTCAAAGGCCTCGAGCATGTGCCCGAATCGATCGTTCATTTCTTCATCACTATAACCCAACAATCTAAACACCTTCCTTTGAAGCTCGGCGGTGTGAATTCTGAGACTGCCACCGCCTATCTCATATCCGTTGCATATAATATCATAATGCTTGCCCAGTGCTTTTTCAGGGGTAGTATCCAGCAAGGACACATCCTCATCCCTGGGGGCAGTAAATGGATGATGCTCTGAATCCCACCGCCCTGCCTCCTCATCCCACCTCAGTAGCGGAAAATCCTCAACGTAACCAAAGGTAAAGCAATCAGCCTCAGCCAGATTAAGCCGATACCCCACCTCGCGGCGTAACTCTCCCAATACAACATTGACTAGCCCGGGTTGGTCGGCAACAATAAGTAGAAGATCCCCCGCCTTTGCTCCCAGGCGTCTTGCCATGTACTTTATCTGGTCTAAGGTCAGAAATCTAGACGCCACTGACTTTACCATTTCAGGGGTTAACTCCTCCAAACCACTGTCGGCAGCTCCCAGTGGTATAGTTACCAAACCCTTAGCTCCAAGATTCTGCACCAGCTTGCTTAGTTCACTAAGCTGATTACGAGTGTAGGTAGCACAACCCGGAGCGTATATACCCTTCACCCTGCCCCCATCGGCAACAGCATTGCGGAAAATAGAAAAGTCAGACTGGGCAGCAATATCTGTCAGGTCTCCTATCTCCAAGCCAAAGCGTAAATCAGGTTTGTCCGTCCCGAAACGCTCCATTGCCTCGGTATAACTAAGACGGGGGAAGGGCTTGGTAAACTGCACTCCAGGTCTAAGGGTTCCCACCATAGAAGACAGGAGCTCCTCAATCAAGGTGAGGATATCCTCTTTCTCAACAAAACTCATCTCCAAATCAAGCTGAGTAAATTCAGGCTGGCGGTCAGCCCGTGTATCCTCGTCACGAAAGCACTTGACTATCTGAAAATACTTCTCCACACCAGCTACCATCAGCAACTGCTTGAGCTGCTGAGGGGACTGGGGTAAGGCATAAAATTTGCCCGGGTGAAAGCGGCTAGGTATCAAGTAATCACGCGCCCCCTCAGGAGTGCTCTTAATCAGAATCGGGGTCTCCACCTCCATAAATCCCTTGGCATCTAAGAAATCACGAATGAACTTCATCACCCGATAGCGAAGAGTTAGCCTTTCCTGCATCCGGGTTCGGCGCAGGTCAAGGTAGCGATATTTAAGACGGAGGTTCTCATCCACCTCAATATCCTCATTTATATAAAAGGGTGGTGTCTTTGACAGATTAAGCAACTCTGTACTCTGGGCAATGACCTCAATCTCACCGGTGGGCAGTTTGGGATTCTCGGTTCCCGGGGGACGAATGACAACCTCCCCACTAACCCTGACCACATATTCATTGCGCATTTCATTGGCTATCTCATGACACAGCCTCGATACCTCTGGATTAAACACTACCTGAACGACACCGCTTCTATCCCGCAGGTCAATGAATATCAGCTTGCCATGATCACGACGGCGGTCCACCCATCCAGCCAGAGTTACCCTATTACCCAGGTGCTTTTTATTTAACTCACCACAGCTATGGGTTTTAAGCAAAATCGCCTCCTGAGAATAGATTATAGCTTATAGCTAAATGCTCTTCAACTTGTGGTGTTCCTTATAACGACACACTGTAAATTGACAAGCTCAAGGTTTGATACTATTATCTTAAAGTTATGGCTAAAACAATTGAAGAGATAAACGAGAAAATACGAGAGGGTAAAGCAGTAGTAGTCACTGCTGAAGAAATAGTAGACGTTGTTAGGCAGAAAGGCTCAAAAAAAGCGGCTCAGGACGTAGATGTAGTCACCACCGGCACCTTCGGTTCCATGTGCTCATCCAGCGCCTACCTCAATATTGGTCACTCCAGGCCGCGAATAAAGCTAGGTGGTGGTAGAGCCTACCTCAACGATGTCCTAGCCTATGCCGGGCTGGCGGCAACAGACCTATACATTGGAGCCTCAGCCCTGCCTGATGACGACCCGAGAAACAGAGTCTACCCCGGTGAATTCAATTATGGTGGCGGTCATGTAATAGAAGAGCTGGTTGCCGGCAAGGACATAAGACTAGAAGCAACTGGTTACGGAACAGACTGCTACCCAAGAAAAAAGCTTGAAACCTGGATAAATATCAAGGACATCAATGAGGCAGTGCTATTCAACGTCAGAAACGCCCTCCAGAATTACAATGTGGCAGTGAACCTCTCTGACAAGATACTCTACACCTATATGGGCGTATTAAAACCAAATCTGGGTAATGCCAATTTTTCCAGTGCCGGGCAGCTCTCACCACTGTTGAACGACCCGTATTATAAGACTATCGGTATAGGCACCAAGATATTCCTGGGTGGCGGCACGGGCTTTATCGCATGGCAAGGCACCCAGCATAATCCCAGTGTCCCCCGTTCCGATAACGGAGTGCCCACAAGGAGTGCCGGAGCCCTGGCAGTAATAGGCGATTTGAAACAGATGAACTCCAGGTGGCTGGTAGGAACCAGTATGCTCGGCTATGGCTGCTCACTTGGTATAGGGCTCGGAGTTCCTATACCAATACTCTCGGAAGAAATCCTACATTATACTACGGTAAGTGATACTGATATTCTGGCTCCAGTTGTAGACTATTCAGAGGCATACCCGCAGTTGAAACCAGATATCTTGGGTGAGGTCAGTTATGCCCAGCTAAAGAGTGGGCGGATAACAGTTCAGGGGAAGGAAGTGCCCACCGCCTCGCTGTCCAGCTACTCGCGGGCTGTAGAGATTGCCACCATCTTAAAAGAGTGGATACTAAACGGAAAATTCTTGCTAACCGAACCGGTGGGACCTCTGCCTGGCGTAGAATCAGGCATAGTCTTTAAACCGCTTAAGGAACGCCCGATAGAGGAATAAGAATGGCTGTTTCCAAAAGAATAGTTCTACATTTTCCCAGTCGAATGGTAGACCGACCCATAGTCTACAAACTAATCAAGGACTACAACCTTGAATTTAACATACTAAAGGCTTCAATTACCCCGGAGAAGGAAGGCCTGATGGTAATAGAATTGAAAGGGAAGCAAGAAGACTATGACAAGGGTGTCAGTTATCTAATTAAAACCGGGGTGAAGATTCAATCACTTAGCCGAGATGTCGTTCGCAATGACGAAAGGTGCACTCACTGCGGTGCCTGCATAGCTATTTGCCCTACGGCTGCCTTTGAACTTGACCTTTTAACCAGACGGGTTTACTTCCATAATGAAAAATGCGTTGCCTGCAGCCTGTGCATAAAGGCATGCCCACCTAGGGCAATGGAGCTGCATTTCTAACCGATGTACGAGCCCAGAACCTATCGCCACTGGGTTAATAGTAAAGGCTTGGTCTCCTTTAACCTAGTGGTAAAAGAAACAGACCTGTATATTTGTGCCTCTAGTCATCTTAAGAGAAAGGCCCTCAGGCTGGTATTAAAGTACCGTGACGCTCTGGAAAGATATATTGAACGGCACCCTACCTTCTTAACCTCCCTCAAGCCCCTTCCTGCCAGTGATGACGCTCCAAGTATCGTAAAGTCGATGTCAGAGTCAGCTGAGAAAGTCGGGGTCGGCCCCATGGCCTCAGTGGCCGGGGCTATCGCCGAAGCTGTCGGCACTAGCCTGCTCGCTTTTTCACCAGAGGTAATCATAGAAAACGGGGGCGATATCTATCTGAAGAGCCTGAGGAAAAGGTTGATAGGAATCTATGCTGGCAAGTCGCCCTTAACCGGCAAGATCGGCCTGGAAATCGATGGTGATAATACTCCACTGGGAATTTGCACCTCCTCAGGAACAGTAGGGCCTTCACTGAGCTACGGAAAAGCCGACGCCGTTGTGGTGCTGTCTCAATCAGCCACTCTAGCTGATGCCGCCGCTACAGCTATAGGCAACCTTATCATCCAACCCACCGACATCAATCGCGGAATCGAATTTGCCCAAGGTATAGAAGGATTAAAAGGGGTGCTAATTATTAAGGATGACAAGATGGGGCTTTGGGGTGGAGTAAAGATTTGTCAGCTATACGAGCAATATAAATGCTGATGGTAACTCAATGGACACTGAAATCCAGCAAGTAAAAAGTAGATGGCAAAGAGTGCTAATAACTATAGTCCCAGGTATATTTCTGGGACTGGTCTTCTTAGTAGCCGGTTCCGGCAAGCTGCCGGGACAGACTGAGTTTATCGACGCTCTCCTCAAGTCATTCTGGACACCCCCAATAGCATTTCTTATTGGATATTTCCTCCCTTGTCTTGAGCTACTCCTAGGATTGCTTTTGATTACAGGCGTGTTTCCTAGAATTGCGGCTGGTTTTTGCCTTCTGTTTACTGCTGGATTCATGGCTAATAATGCCTGGGCGTTGAGCCAGGGTATGGAGCAATTTCCCCATTGCGGGCACTGCTTCGGGATATGGGAAGAATTTTTAGGCTCCGTTTCACCACTGCAGGCCCTGTGTCTAGACATTGTGCTCTTTTGCCTAGCCTTAATCATACTGCTATTTCACCCTTCAAGCTTTCTGAATCTTCGACCGTGGTTTATTAAAACGAAAGGGCAGGAGATAGAATGAAACTGAACCTCGGTAAGCTAAAGCGGCTTGCCGTCTTAACCATCCTAGTTGCAGCTACCATCCTCATTGGTGGCTGTGTATCAGTCAACAAATACCCTGTTATCAGCAGCCTGGATGTTGAAAAGGACTGGGTTATACCCTCAGGCAGCTGCAACATTGAATGCATTGCCTCTGATGAAAATGGCGACAGTCTTGATTACACGTGGTCGGCCACGGCAGGCACCATTTCCGGGACAGGTTCAACTGCAACCTGGATGGCCCCCGATACACTAGGCACCTATGCCATTACAGTTAAGGTAACAGATGGCAGAGGCGGCGAAATAACAGGGCAACGGACTATGTATGTCAGTGTATCAAGCAATCAGCCTCCTGTCATTGAGAGTCTTACCACGGAGTGGCAGAAAGTAGGGAAAGCCAAAAGCTCCACTATTCGCTGTTTTGCTTCAGACCCAAATAATGATAGCCTAATCTATATCTGGTCTGTGGATGGAGGGAATATATCCGGGGAGGGAGCTAAAGTCACCTGGACAGCTCCTAATGCCTATGGAACCTATACTATCACCGTTACTTCAACCGACGGTAGAGGTGGGGAAGACAGTAAAAGCATACACATTACAGTATGTGCCTGTCCCGGTGCTGGCTCATAGAAAGTGGCACAGCTTCGCGCTGGTGCCCCTCAATGACACAGGTGCCAATAATATAGAAAATAGTATATACTCTGAGGGGACAAAGAGGAGGGTCAACCATGTTCAAGACCAGGGTTACTGAAATACTCGGTATAAAGCACCCCATACTGCTGGCTCCAATGCAGTGGCTATCACGGGCTGAGTTGGTAGCAGCCGCATCCAATGCCGGCGGACTGGGTATTATAGCCTCCCTCACCTTCCCTACGATTGAAGAGTTTCGGCAAGAGATTAGAAAGACAAAGGGCATGACCGATAAGCCATTCGCAGTAAATATCACCCTGATGCCAACTGCTCGGCCGGTAAACCATGAAGACTACTTCAGTGCTGCCATAGAAGAGGGGGTGAATATTATTGAAACCTCAGGACGAAGCCCGGAACCATATATGAAGCTACTCAAAGATGCCAAGGTTAAGGTATTGCACAGGGCAACAAGGGTGAGGGATATTAAAACAGCCGAGCGAGTAGGGGTAGACATAGTAACCATTGACGGTTTCCCGGCTGCCGGGCATCCAGGTATGGATGATGTAGCCACCATAGTTCTTATCCCCATAGCGGTAGACGCAGTGAAAATTCCAGTTATTGCTGCCGGCGGCATTGGCGATGCCAGGGGTTTTGTTGCTGCCCTAGCCCTGGGTGCCGAGGGAGTACTTATGGGCACCCGGTTTATGGCCAGCAAGGAGTGCCCTGCCCACCCCAAGTTTAAGGAGTGGCTACTACAACTTAAAGAGACGGACACCATGATGATACAACGGTCTATAAAAAGCGCGGCCAGGGTAGCCCGAACGGACCATACTCAGCGGATACTGGAGATGGAAGAGCAAGGAGCTACACTAGATGACCTACTACCCCTGCTAAGTGGTAAGAGACAGGAAGCTGCCTACGCTAGCGGTGATATCAGTAACGCAGCAATGACCGTCGGGCAGGTAATAGGCTTAGTAAACGAGATACCCAGCGTAAGCGAGATTATTGAGAGCATGGTCAGTGATGCCGAGCTTACGATTCAACGTCTCCGAAACCTGGAAATTCACCCGTGAAGGGGGTAGCAATGGCAAAACGACGTGTAATGCTTACCTTCTCCCCGGAAACAATCGCCGAACCAATCATCTATAACCTGGGACAACAATTCAAGTTAGTAACCAATATCCATCAGGCGGACTTGGCTAATAACAAGGGCTGGATAGCATTGGACCTTGACGGTGAAGAGCAGGATATTGAAGCCGGAATTGCCTGGGTTATCTCCAGGGGAGTGCGAGTCGATCCCTTCGGTGGAGATTAATCAGCTATAATTATTCTCCCGAGTTTCGCGACTTTAGCCACTTCTGTTTCTGCTTGAGTCGCATCTGCTCGTCTGTAGTCTTGTAGCTTGCCAGGAAACTGTCTTTAAAAGAATCAAAGGTGCCACCCAGGATAGCATCCCTTATTTGACTCATCAGCTTGTTAATGAAGCTCAAGTTGTGGATAGTAGCCAACCTGTATCCCAATAGCTCCTGGCAACTAAACAGGTGATGTAGATAAGAAGCCGAGAAATTGCGACAGGTATAGCAATCGCAATCAGGGTCAACAGGCTGTTCCATCCGGCTATAAACAGCATTCTGGATATTATGCCTGTCGTGCCTGGTAAAGAAGGCCCCGTTACGAGCTATCCGGGTAGGCAGGGCACTATCAAATATGTCAATCCCTCTGGCTACACCCTCCAGCAAGTCCTCTGGGGAACCTACCCCCATAAGGTAGCGGGGCTTATCCTCAGGCAGTAAAGGCACCACTTCCTCAGCCATAGCCAGGGTCACCTTCTTAGGCTCCCCAATACTGAGCCCGCCAATAGCATAACCGGGAAAATCCAGCGAGGTAAGGAATTCAGCCGACTGACGCCGAAGCTGAGGGAAAACACCACCTTGCACAATAGCATACAGAGCCTGGGTCCTGCTCCTTTGAGCCCTCTGGCACCTCTCTGCCCACTGATGAGTCCGTCTCATAGCCGCCTGCACCTTCTCGAAGCTATCATCGTTGGCAGGGCATTCGTCCAGAACCATAGCAATATCAGCACCAAGGACTTCCTGGAACTTGACGGCCAGCTCGGGGGTAATCATGTGCTGGCTGCCATCAATGTGGGAACGGAACATAACCCCCTCATCATTAACCCGACGTAGCGGTGCCAAGCTGAATATCTGATAGCCACCGCTGTCAGTAAGAATAGCTCCATCCCAAGCCATGAACCTGTGCAAACCGCCCATTTTTTCAATTATATCCATACCCGGCCTGAGATAGAGATGATAGGTGTTAGCCAACACCATTGGCATCCCGATATCCCTGACTTCCTCCGGGGTCAATGTTTTAACCGTACCCTGGCTACCCACAGGCAGAAACACCGGCGTAGGCACCATGCCATGCAGCGTCATCAACTCTCCAGCACGGGCCCCGCTGCCGGAGCAGGTCTTTATCAGATTAAAGCCATTGAGCTTATCCATCTTTATCATACAAACATTTAATCAGTCTCTAGTCTCCTGGGAAAAGCAATGAGGTTCCACTGTGCCTCAGTTGCTCCAGGGCCCTCTTGGTATCACTGGCAACCCTAGCCTTTTCACAGTGCTCCAGCCGATACTTAAACAGCCAGTAGGTAAACTCCTTCAACTCGGACAGGTTAATAAACCTAAGCAGGGGATAGCCCTTCTCACGCCGAAACCGCCTGAGCAACACCACCCTGGTAGCACCATATATACGACGGTAAACCTCGTTACTATTGTCATCTTCTTCATTGTAACCTAATGTGCGCCTCTCCTTGCGTACCTCCTCCTGAACCATCAGGATCAAGGCCTCCTCCACGGTAATGCCGTAAAAGTAGTTGAGATGTTGATGGTATTTAGCCCCGCCTATAATCCCCTTAAACTCCCCGGCAGTCAGATCAACTGGTGGTTTATTATGAAAAAGGAGATCAAGTTTCTCATCATCAGGTAGTAAAATATCCACCGCCTCATACAAACGCTCGACCAGAAGCAGCCAGTCAAAGGCTTCACCGGCAATGAGGTAATGATAGGTACGCCCGTTATACACCTCATCAGCAGCCCTCCATAATCCAACAGCCTCAAGCAGAGCAATATACCAATGCTTACCGCTAGCTATGGCTTGCTCTAAATATCTTATCGCCTCAGCATCCCCGGCTTGGGTCAACTGAGAAGGCTGCCATTGATTAACCAGGTTTACCATTGCCTACCCCGAGTTTTAAGTCCACAAACAGGCGACAATTTCCTCCAACGGTCTGGTGCTCAACACATCCTATGTTTCCTTGCCTAGCTACCCCCACCCCGAAGCGCCTGGATATGGCGCAATATATTTTCTTTTACCTCATCCACCATACAGGATAAAGATGCTACCCTGCCACCGGAGATAGCTGCCTCAAGTTCATCCGCTGACTTTATGTCAAGCTCACTGAAGAGCTTCTTCGCCGTTTTGGGGTCTATACCGGGTATATCAAGCAGAGTGCTGAGACCCTCAGGTAACTCAGTTTTTAGTCTTTCGTAATAATCAAGGTGACCGGTGGTTACCAGTTCGGTAATCTTCTTGGTGATAGCCTCCCCTACCCCGGGAATCTCCTTTAGCCTGCCTTCAACCACCAGTTGTTCCACCTCTACCGGCAGGTGCTCAATAGAGCGAATCACCTTCTGATAGGCACGAATTTTAAACGGATTCTCCCCCTTTAGCTCCAGGAGGTCAGCAATACCCTGGAATACTCTGGCAACCTCACTGTTTTTCACTGGCTTTAATTTTACTCTTTATCCATTTCCAATCGGGGTGTTTGCTTATACCTCGCCCATTTAACTTTAGTCGCCGTTTTAGTGGAGCTACGCAAAGCAGGCTTTCTCATTATGAAGAGATACTTAAAACCCCTAAGGTAAAAGTTGAACTTCTTAGCCCTGTAATGCCAAACACCTGTATTTGAACTCTGTCCTCTCCTCGCTATGCAAACTAAGTCTACTGTTTCAAAATATTTTGCTAAACGTTCATATAGTTTGAAGCCTACGGGTGTAAACTGCTTTTTAACCCATTGGTCACCAATTAACCAGCCCATTACCTTGCCGGGCTTAAGTATTCTGTACACCTCTATTGCAACCTTTTCTAATTCATGATAAAAGCGCTCGTCTTCACAAGAGATTCTTCCAATACAATCTGGGTGGTCTGAGTAGCTAACATTGTCACCATAAGGAGAATCAATGAATACTAAATCCACAGATTCATCTGATAGCGGTATATTCCGAGCATCATTTTGAATCACTTCAGGGTGTTGAGGCGCAATATCATAGCCTATTACTTTCCGCCCTTCCTCCTTACACACGTCAATTGTTGTTCCACTACCAGACATGGGGTCAACAACCAAATCACCAGGTTCCGTGTATCTTTGAATAAGGTTCCAAATCAAAAACGCTGGGGTCACACCTTGAAATTTATTGTTTCCTTTAGGTGTTTTTCCATAACTCTGTCTCGGATAGTCCCAAAGAGTAGTTGTTTCTAAAGGGGGCTTCTCTTCCACCTCAGTAGAGGCCGGTACCTGCACCACCTCTGTTTCAGGAAATAGAAACGAAACGGGTAGACTATCTCCCACCTTACTGTCTTTGCTCATTAATCAACTCCTTAAGGTCGTCAATAAACTTATCAAACATCTTAACTTTCTCACTTTCTTCTACTTTAGTCTCGCTCATCACGTAGCTTCCGTCTGTATCTATTTCAACTATAGCTCGCCCCTTCTTGGTAGGTTTTCTAATCGTTAGTGTCCCATCCTCATCCGGCGTAACAAAATATGCCATAATATGTTCTGTGGCTTTATCTCTGGAGAGTTTCATCTTCCAATAGCCAGTCTGAGCAATTCTCTCACGAAGAGTTACCTTGCTAGAAATAATAGCTACAACCCTCAAAGTTTCAGGCTCATAGACGATAATATCCACATCAGGTAAATGTTGACCGAATTCTCCGTAATCAATCGAGAGGTGTTTCTTAACCATACTCAATTCTCTAGAGAGATTCTCACTTCTTGTCCTTTCTAGAGTATTGCCTTCTACTAATTTCAACCCTAAACTCTCAATCTCATCTTTTATTATATAAGCGATCAGTTTCTCAAGATTTTTCCCCTTAAACGCTCGCCAAGATTGTTCATGATCTCCTTGTGGTGTCGGATCCCTAAGGAAATCTCTCCTGTGTACTTCCTTAGCTTCAGCTAACAAACCAGAAACACGTTTATAGGCATCAATACCGAATTTGTCCTTCTCAACCTCGTACATCTCTATTAGGTCTTTAAGCTTCATATCTACCCCACTAGATCAATAGCAAGATTACAGATAACCCTTCCATCCTCTACTCTCAAAAGCAAAACCACCCTATCTGCGCCCTTATAAAGTTCATCAGGAAGGGGTGTTTCTCTCCGTATTTTGTAAGCAGGACATAGTCTGTACCAGCCTTGATTTCCTGGCTCAGATTAGCCTTCTCTTTGGCTTCCTTAATCCTATTCAGGGTCTCCATCCGTAGCCGGAGCACCAGCCTTCGATTCTTCTCCTGTTTGGTCAGAGGTTTTTCGGAGTCATCAGGGAGCTTGGCCATTTCCTCTGACACCTCTTTCATTAATTCGACCAGTTCCTCGTTGGTCATAACGGTCTACCTTCCACAACAGTACTTGTATTTCTTACCGCTACCACAGGGGCAGGGGTCGTTTCTGCCTATCTTCTTCCCACCAATCTTTTTTGTCTTGACACCACCAGCCCTACCAGCAGTAGCCTGAGCCATTGGTGATTGGGCTGGCTGGGAAGCCTCCCGCCTGACAATATTTACATGATATATGGTATGAGCCACATCATGCCGAATGGTAGATAGCAGGCTCTCAAACTGCTTATAGCCTTCATTCTTGTAAGCATCCACCGCCCTCACCTGACGCAGGGTCTGCCACCCTGCCTGAAGGCGCATGCTCTCCATCGCTGTCAGGTGCTCAACCCACAGGCTATCCACAATGCGGAGCATTACTATACGCTCCAGCATCCTCATATTATCCGAACCCAGATCCTGCTCCCGCTGCTCATATAGAGTATCTGCCTGCTGGAGCAGCCTGTCCTCCATCTGCTTGGGCTTCATCTGAGAAAGAGTATTAACACTGAGCTCTGGTGGCAAGGGGAAAATGGTAGAAACATTAGCCAGTAAACCGGCCATATCCCAATCAATGCCATGCTCATAAGCAATATGCGATGCTACCATACCCTGTATTTCTTCCCTAACCATCGACAGGATGTTCGCCTTGAGATCAGTACCACCTAGAATCTTCTTCCGCTCACCATAAATAAGCTCACGGTGCTTGTTGATTACATCATCGTACTCTACCAGGTGCTTACGTATGTCAAAGTGGTAACCCTCCACCCTGACCTGAGAGCCTTCAATAGACCTGTTGACCATCTTATTCTCTATAGAGGTATCCTCATCCATCCCGGCCCAATTCATAATGGTCTTAATCCGGTCGCCGCCAAAACGGCGGACAACATCATCCTCAAGCGACACATAGAATCTGGAGCTTCCCGGGTCTCCCTGTCTCCCGGCCCTGCCCCTGAGCTGATTATCAATTCGCCTTGCCTCATGACGCTCAGTACCTATAATGTGAAGCCCCCCGAGTTTAATCACCCTATCATGTTCCTGTTGCCACTCCTCTGAGCTCATCTCGGCAGGGTTTCCCCCCAGTATAATGTCAACACCACGCCCTGCCATATTAGTGGCAACGGTTATTGCCCCGGGGCGTCCTGCCTGGGCAATAATGCCTGCCTCCCTCTCATGATTCTTGGCATTAAGCAACTCAGCGGAGATACCCCTTTTTATCAGGAGGTTGTTTAGCTCCTCCGACTTCTCGATAGATACCGTGCCGACCAAGAGGGGCCGACCCTGCTTGTGAAGCTGCTCAATCTCGCTCGCCACCGCCCGGAACTTAGCCGCCTCATTCTTATAAATACGGTCTGGGTAATCAACACGAGCCATAGGCCTATTGGTAGGAATAACTACTACCTCCAGGTTATATATCTTATGAAACTCCTCAGCCTCGGTAAGGGCAGTGCCCGTCATCCCTGCCAGCTTGTTATACATTCGGAAGTAGTTCTGGACGGTAATAGTGGCAAAAGTTCTGCTCTCCGGCTGAACCCTGACCCCCTCCTTGGCTTCTATTGCCTGGTGCAGGCCCTCGGAGTAACGGCGACCGAGCATCAACCGACCGGTGAACTCATCAACGATGATGACCTGACCCTCCTTGACCACATACTCGCGGTCACGCTTAAACAAAACGTGGGCTTTAAGGGCGTTCTCTAGGTAGCGAGTCAGAGAGTAGTTCGACGGGTCATATAGATTGGGCGACTTCAGAGCACCTTCCCGTCCTAACAGCCTCTCCACATTACTGATACCAACCTCGGTCAGGTTAACGGTGCGCGTCTTTTCGTCCACCGTATAATCTTCTTCACGATGCAAATGAGGAACAAGACGGGCAAAGAGCTGATATCTCTGCCCTGCCTCCTCAGCCTGACCACTGATAATAAGCGGGGTGCGCGCCTCATCAATAAGGAGATTATCCACCTCATCAACAATGGCATAGTTTGGCTCGTGCTGCACACACTGGGACAAATCTATAACCATATTGTCTCGCAGATAATCAAAGCCGAACTCACTGTTGGTACCATAGGTAATATCTGCTTCATAGGCCTCACGGCGGGAGATGGGACGAAAATGCTGCCACCGCTCATCCCCCAAGTCGTAGCCAGGGTCATAGAGACGAGACGGAGACTGCTCATCCGGAGTCTGCTGAGGATAGATACTAGCTACAGACACCCCCAGTTCATGGTAGACGGGCCCCATCCAGTAAGGATCTCGCCTTGCCAGATAGTCATTAACAGTGGCTAAATGACAGCCCCGGCCGGTAAGGGAGTTAAGATAGAGAGGCAAGGTGGCCACCAGGGTTTTGCCCTCACCGGTTTTCATCTCGGCAATCCTGCCCTGATGAAGGACAATACCACCCATTAACTGGACATCAAAGTGGCGCTGCCCTATAGTCCGCTTGGCTGCCTCACGAACGGCAGCAAAGGCTTCCGGCAGAAGCTCATCAAGAGAGGTGCCATCTTTAACCCGAGACTTAAACTCATCAGTCTTGGCACGAAGCTCGGCATCAGTGAGCCGTTCAAATTCAGGCTCCAGCTCATTTACTCTACCTACCGCTGGCTGTAAGCGCTTCAGCTCTTTCTCATTAGAATCAACAAGCCTACCCAGAAATTTAAACATGCCCGGCTCCCTCAATTAGCCCATTAGCTTCCTCCGCCCTCAATTCATCAACCATAACCTTAACCTCACCCAACCCATCAACAGCAAACACGTGTACCGAAGGTGCAGCATTTGATTTCAGGACACAAGATATGCCATTACTCTCCAATAAACCCTTGATAATCAGGGCCTCCGCCTCACCCATCGCCCGATACACCACCACCAACTTCTCACCCGTAACCATGTTCCACCTACTCAAACATAGCCCCTATTGATTGCCCGGTGTGGATACGATGGATGGCTTCACCCAGCAGCGGAGCTATAGGCAAAACAGTAATCTTGTCCAGCTTCTTCTCCTTAGCAACAGGGATGGTATCAGTAACCACCACCTCCTTTACCGAACAAGAAGCTATCCTCTGAATAGCCTGACTGGAGAATACAGGGTGCGTAGAACAGGCATATATCCCCTTGGCCCCCTGCTTCTCCAAGGCGGAAACAACACCTACTAAAGAACCAGCCGTGTCTATCTCGTCATCCAGGATAAGGGCAACCTTACCTTCTACATCCCCGATTACATTCAATGTCTCAGTCTGGTCGGCATTGCCTATCCGCCTCTTTTCCATAATAGCCAAGGGGGTATTAAGTTTGGCAGCCAGATCCCGCGCCCGCTTGGAAATACCTATATCAGAGGCAACTACTACCAGACCATCAATATTCTTCTTGCCGAAGTAGTTACTCAACAGATAAAGTGCCGTCAGTTCGTCAACCGGTATGTTAAAAAAGCCCTGAATCTGCGCCGCATGTAAATCCACAGTTAGCAGCCGGTTAGCCCCAGCCACAGTCATTAAGTCAGCCACTAACCTGGCTGTTATCGGTACCCGGGGTTGGTCCTTCTTATCAGTGCGGCCATAGCCGTAATAAGGAACTACAGCAGTAATACGGCCAGCCGATGCCCTCTTCAGAGCATCAACCATAATCAGTAGCTCAACCAAGTTCCTATTAACCGGGGAGCATAGGGGTTGAATAACAAAAGTGTCCCGCTGGCGGACATTCTCCAGAATGCGAACAAAGATATTCTCGTTACTGAACTCAAAGACCTCACACCTACCCAGAGGTATATCCAAATATTGAGTAACTGCCTGGGCTAAGGTAGGGTGGGCATTACCAGTGAATACCTTTAATTCGTCCATTATAACTGTTACCTCCCTCTAAATAGAAACTCCAGCTCACCTGCAATTATATCACTACTGCTCCCCAGCCTCTTTCTCCAAGAGAAAGTATATAAAAGGAGCAAGGTTATCAAGCAATATCAGACATCAATCCCAGGTACGGGGAAGCGTTGGCACAACTGGACAACCTCTTGGCTCACCTGGCTTTGAATATCCGCGTCACCAATATTAGTAATTACCTTTACCATCAGCGAAGCAACCAGCTTCATTTCCTCACTGCCAAACCCGCGTGTGGTTACTGCTGGCGTGCCCAGCCTGATGCCGCTAGTTATTACAGGCGAGCGGCGGTCAAAGGGGATAGAATTCCGATTTACAACGATGCCTGTCCTCCCCAAAGCCTCCTCGGCTGCTTTGCCGGTAACCCCGGTCTCGGTGAGATCTACCAGAACCAGGTGATTATCCGTTCCACCTGATATTAGGCGCAACCCCAGCCGCTGGAGTTCAACAGCCAGAGTAAGGGCATTATCCAGTGTTGCCCGTTGATAGTCCGTAAAGCCGGGTTGAGCTGCTTCATAGAAAGCTACCGCCTTGGCAGCAATAACATGCATCAGGGGGCCACCTTGCATCTGGGGGAAAACAGCCGAATCTATTGCCGACGCCAAATCACCCCGGCACAAAATGAACCCACCCCTCGGACCGCGCAACGTCTTATGGGTAGTCGAGGTGATCACATCAGCATAAGGCACAGGAGTAGGGTGTAAGCCCACAGCTACCATACCGGCTATGTGAGCCATATCAGCCATAAGCCTCGCCCCTACCAAGTCAGCAACATACCGAAAACGCTCAAAATCAACAATTCGCGGGTAGGAGCTGGCTCCAACCACAATCAACCTGGGCTTGTGTTCCAAAGCAAGCTTCTCTACTTCTTGATAGTCTATTCGCTCAGTCTCCCGATTAATCCCATAGGGTATGAAATTATACGACTTACCCGAGAAACTCACACTATCACCATGGGTAAGGTGGCCACCTTGAGCCAAGCCCATACCCATAACAGTATCACCATAGTTGAGCAAAGCATAGTAAGCCGCCATATTAGCCTGAGCCCCGCTATGCGGCTGAACATTGGCATGCTCGGCATGGAACAGTTCTTTAGCCCGCTGTATAGCTAAACCCTCCACCACATCCATATTCTCGCAGCCGCCATAGTAGCGCTGGCGAGGATAGCCTTCAGCATATTTGTTAGTCAGAAATGAACCCTGAGCCTCAAGCACTGCCCAACTGGTATAGTTCTCCGAGGCAATAAGATTTATAGTCTCCCTTTGCCGCTTCCCCTCCTTGCAAATGGCATGGTTAATCTCCGGATCAGTTTGACTTAGAAAGTTCACCTTTTCCCTCCCCTTGAAGTCTACAACTGTGCCTCTCTACTGTCAATAATCCTCCAGGCAAATTGACTTGACATATCAACAGTGCTATCATTGTTAAAAGGTTAGTTGGTATGTCAGCATTGACTGAGCTTTATGAGGAAATTGCCCTCTGCCAACAGTGTGAGATAGCTAAATATCGGAACAGAGTGGTACCTGGTGAGGGGGCAGAGGACGCGGATATACTCTTTATCGGTGAGGCTCCAGGCTGGCACGAAGACCAACAGGGACGTCCCTTTGTCGGCCCAGCTGGACAATACCTGGACAGGTTGTTGTCCTTAATCAATCTAAAGCGCGAACAGGTCTACATCGCTAATGTAATCAAATGCCGACCACAGGGAAACCGTGACCCACTACCTGTGGAAATACGCAATTGCCGCAAGTGGCTGGAACGCCAGATTGAGTTGATTCACCCCAAGATGATTGTAACCCTGGGACGCTATTCCATGGCAATGTTCTTCCCCGGCAAGAGCATTAGCAAAATTCACGGCACAGCCCAGAAACGAGATGATGTCATCTACTATGCCATGTATCACCCAGCGGCGGCGCTTCACCAGCAGAGCCTGCGCCAAGCAATAGAGGCGGATATGCTCAAGATTCCACCGCTCCTGGCTCAAACGGAAAGCGTTAAGGAAACCGAGCAGCAACCACAACAATTAAACATGTTCGAGGTCTGAGGTCATGCCCAAGCAAAAGCTGAGAATAATACCCCTCGGCGGGTTAAGCGAAATCGGCAAAAATATGACGGTAATAGAGTATGAAGATGATATCATCGTCATTGATGCCGGGCTTATGTTCCCCGAGGAAGAAATGCTAGGTATCGACTTGGTAATCCCGGATATTAACTACCTGCTGGAGAAACGAGAGAAAGTAAGGGGTATTGTCATTACTCACGGCCATGAGGACCATATTGGAGCCCTGCCCTATTTACTTCCCCAGCTTAATGTTCCGGTTTATTCAACAAAGCTTACTCAGGGGCTCATCTCGGTCAAACTTAAAGAACGAAAGGCCTTATCCGGAGCCAAGCTCAATGTCATACCTTCCAACGGTCAGTTTACCCTGGGAAAATTCAAGATAGAGTTTTTCCCTGTTTGCCACAGCATACCCGACGCGGTAGGTCTAATTATACATACCCCGATTGGCGCTATAGTCCACAGCGGCGATTTTAAGCTCGACTATACACCGGTCAGCGGTAAACCGACCGACCTATCGCGACTGGCTCAGCTAGGAGCACAAGGGGTTCTGCTCCTCCTTTCTGACTCCACCTATGCCGAACTACCAGGCTATACTCCGTCAGAAAGGATAGTCGGTGAAACCCTAGACCACATCATGGCTGATGCCCCAGGAAGAGTGATTATAACTACCTTCTCATCACTGGTCTCCCGTTTCCAGCAGGTTATTGATGCAGCAGCTAAACACCACCGCCGCGTCTTTATTGTCGGGCACAGCATGAGTGATACCGTACGCATGGCATTGGACTTGGGCTACCTCAATGCCCCCGATGGAATACTGGCACGGCTTGATGAACTGAAGAAAATGCCTCATGAAAAAGTTGTCTTACTGACTACAGGAAGCCAGGGAGAGCCTACCTCAGCCCTGGTTCGCATAGCTAATCGCGACCACCGCCAGGTTCACATTCTTCGCGGAGATACGATAGTCATCTCAGCCACACCTATCCCGGGCAACGAAGGGCTAATCAACAGAACCGTGGACAATCTCTTCAAGCAGGGAGCTCAGGTCCTATATAATAAAGTGGCGCAGGTTCACGTTCATGGGCATGCCAGTCAAGAGGAACTAAAACTGCTGCTAAACCTAGTCAAGCCGAAGTTCTTTGTCCCTGTCCACGGTGAATATCGACATTTGAGTCTTCACACCAAATTAGCCCACTCGGTGGGTGTTCCAAAAGACAACACCTTCGTCTTGGAAGATGGTGATGTCCTTGAACTTACCCCTCAGGTAGGCAAGATAACAGGCAAGATTACCTCGGGTAATGTGTATGTAGATGGTCTCAGCGTAGGCGATATCGGTAGTGTTATTATCCGCAATCGTAGGATGTTGTCGAGAGACGGGATGGTGGTAGTGATTATCGCCGTAAATAGGCAAACCGGCAAACTGGTAGGGCGTCCTGACATCGTGTCGCGAGGCTTCGTTGACACCAGAGAGTCCAAAGATATGTTAGACGAGAGTCGCGACCTCGTAGCCCGCATCCTAGACCATAGCGGTGCTCGCCCTGCCGAGTGGAGCTTTATCAATACCAAGGTCAGGGATACCCTGAATAAATTCTACTATGAGCAAACCAAACGCCGCCCTATGATTCTTCCATTCATGGTAAAGGTGTAGCCTGAAAACAGACAAATCCACCGGGGGACTATATGGCCAGGAAGAAAGCTAATACAAGGGGTAAATCCAAGGGGAAGGCATTCTGGAGCCGACTGTCCCGCTTTATAACATCGCCAGTAGCACGGCGGGTTATAGTTACTGTCATCATCCTGTTACTGCTATTCTGGCAACGCTCAGCCCTGATTTCCTGGGCAAATAATACCGCCACCAGCATTTGGGGGTTGTTTGGCTGGGGGATCATCCTCATAGCCATAGCCATTGGAGTCCTGATAGGTATACTATGGCGAGGCAAGCTACGCTCCGTTACCCGCCACTGGAACCAGTGGCTAGGCAGTATCGCCTTGGCTCTGGCCATCTGGGGGATAATCGCCCTCTTCAATCTGGGAGGCAGTTTCGGACAAAATCTCATTGGCTCACCAGTATACATCAGTGCCCTCCGAATACTGGGATTAGTACTTATAGGTGTCATCTTAGTGGCTCCCAGGGTTTGCTTCCATATCACAGCCGGTCTAATTTCCTGGATAGGCAAACAACTGGCAAGGCCACCAGCACCAAGGCCAACCCCCCAGGAAGAGCTTCCCCCTTCTTCAATCACCGCAATTCCCAAACAACCCAGAATGGAGCCAGAAAGAGAGGTAGTAGCCCCAACCCGGGGACCCACCCCTACCCCAACCCAGCATGAGCTAAAGCAGGTAGCTCAAGAGGTCTGGAGGAAATATGGTGAATCGCCGTCAGTAATTACTGTTGACGGCTGGCGGCTGCCACCTATCGATATCCTAGACAATTCCCCTGAGGCTGAGTTCAGCCAAGCTGACAATATGCAGAGGGCAATGTTAATAGAGGAGGCCCTAGCCAGTTACGGGGTTGAGGCTAAGGTAGTACAGATAAATACTGGGCCAACAGTCACCCAGTTTGGTATTGAACCAGGCTGGGACAGGAAAATGAAGGAGATAAAGGAAAGGGATAGAGACGGCGATATCAAGATACGGCTGGAGGAGGTATCCAAGACACGGGTCAAGGTGGAGAGAATCACCTCCCTGGCTAATGACCTGGCCCTTGCCCTAGCATCACCCAGTATCAGGATTGAAGCCCCGGTACCGGGTAAATCAGTGGTAGGTGTTGAGGTTCCCAATACAATTCTGAGTCTGGTCAGTCTACGGGGTATAATAGAGACCAGCACCTTTCAGAAAACAGAAGCCAAGTCCAAGCTGAGTATAGCCTTAGGCAAAGGTGCTGGTGGAGAGGCATCCGCTGCTGACCTGTCTAAAATGCCACACCTACTCATTGCTGGAGCCACAGGGAGCGGTAAAACAGCCTGCCTGAACTCTATTATCTGCTGCCTGCTTCTCCATAATACACCTAATGATGCCCGGTTTATCATGATTGACCCCAAGCGAGTAGAACTGACACCGTTTAATAGCATCCCACACTTGGCCGTACCGGTCATAGTCGACACCGCCAAGGCTCTGGAGGCTCTGCGCTGGCTCAACCAGGAAATGGACAAGCGGTATCAACAACTGGCTACAGTCAGTGCCCGCAATATTGAGAGCTACAATAAAAACAAACAGGGGGATGAGAAGCTGCCCTACTTGATACTAATCATTGATGAACTGGCTGATCTGATGATGACAGGCTTTGACGAGGTAGAGCATATTCTATGCCGATTAGCCCAGCTTGCACGGGCTACTGGCATTCACCTTATCGTGGCTACCCAGCGCCCATCAGTGGATGTGGTCACTGGATTAATCAAGGCTAACTTCCCTACCCGCATCAGCTTTGCTGTCACCTCTCAGGTAGACTCCCGCACTATCCTCGATAGCGGTGGTGCCGAAAAGCTGCTGGGTAGAGGGGATATGCTCTACATGCCCACCGAGGCAGCCAAACCCAAGCGTCTTCAGGGGTGCTTTGTCTCTGATGCTGAGACAGAGAGGCTTGTCTATTTCTGGGGAGGGCAACGGAAGGAAGAGGTAGCCCATATAAAGATTGAGGAGCTTGTCTCAGCTCCAACTACTGCCCAGAAGGGGGAATTCCCTGAAGACCCACTCCTGCCAGCAGCCAGACAGCTGCTGGAGGAACACAAGCACGTATCTACATCATTTTTACAAAGGCGATTGCGTATCGGTTATCCCAGAGCTGCCCGCATTATGGAGCAACTTGAGGAAGAAAGCACCAAGCAGGAAGAGGGATAAACACTGTCATCAACCTATCGACGCCTTAATCGCTTAAGTATTGCCTCTTTATATATCTTGACCAAGCTTCGCCCATGCTGGGGCACCTTCTCCCGCTTCTTTTCAAGTTTTCTCTCACGGCGTTCCTGCCTAGTCTCGGCATCATCTGTAGTCATTTTTTCCTCAACTCAACAATGCGGTCGCGGATTAAGGCCGCCTTCTCAAACTCAAGGTTTCTGGCAGCGGTTTTCATCTGGGATTCCAACTCCTTAATCAGGCAAGCTATATCCTCTTTAGCAACAGGGGCAGCAGTATAGGGAGTGTGGGTTTCAGCTACAGCCTGCACCCGCTCGGTGATGTCCTTTATCGCTTTCCTTATCCCCTGGGGGGTAATATGATGCTCACGATTATAGGCTTCCTGAATCCGGCGGCGGCGCTGTGTTTCCTTGATAGCCGCCTGCATGGAACCAGTCGCAGTATCGGCATACATAATGACATGACCGTCTATGTGGCGGGAGGCACGCCCCATGGTCTGAATCAGAGCCCCCTCCGACCTCAGATAGCCCTCTTTATCGGCATCCAGGATAGATACTAGGCTAACCTCAGGCAAGTCAAGCCCCTCACGAAGCAGGTTTATACCAACAACCACATCATAGACACCAAGACGAAGGTCACGCAATATCTCCACCCTCTCCAGCGTATCAATCTCAGAGTGAAGGTAGTGGGTCTTGAGCCCCATCTCGATTAGATAGTCAGCAAGCTCTTCCGCCATCCTCTTAGTTAGCGTGGTCACCAGGCAACGCTCACCCTTATCAACCCTGGTCTTAATCTGGTCAAGCAGATCATCAATCTGCCCTTGGGTAGGTTTAACCTCAACAGTAGGCTCAAGTAGACCGGTAGGTCGGACTAGCTGCTCTACCACCTGCTGGCTATGCTTATACTCGTAATCTGCCGGCGTAGCCGAGGTATAGATAACCTGATTGACATGCTGCTCAAACTCGGTGAAATTCAGCGGGCGATTATCCAGGGCCGAGGGCAAACGAAAGCCATATTCTACCAGCGTTTCCTTACGAGAACGGTCACCGCGATACATACCCCGAATCTGGGGCAAGGTCATATGCGATTCATCAATAAACAGCAAAAAATCGTCAGGGAAGTAATCCAGCAGCGTCCATGGTGGGCTGCCCGGGGGACGTTGTGAGAGGTGGCGAGAGTAATTCTCCACCCCGGTGCAGTATCCGGCTTCCTCAAGCATCTCCAAATCATAATTGGTGCGTGCCTCCAGCCTAGACGCCTCCAGCACCTTACCCTGTTGCTTCAGTTCACCCAGCCTAGCCTCCAACTCCCGTCTTATCCCCTCAACAGCCAGCATCAGCTTACCATGCGAGGTAACAAAATGCTTGGCCGGATAAACATCTACCGAGTCCAGTGCGGCTAGCAGTTCACCTGTCAGTGGGTCTATCTCAACAATGCGTTCAATATCATCGCCAAAGAACTCAACCCGCAGTGCTACCTCCTCATAAGCCGGCTGTATTTCCAGGGTATCGCCACGGATACGGAACTTGCCACGGGTGAAATCAATATCATTGCGCTCGTATTGCATATCTACCAGCCGGTGAAGAAGCCTATCCCGCTGGTAGCTACCGCCCCGCTTCAGGCTACAGACAAAGCTACGGTATTCCTCAGGTTCACCCAGCCCGTAGATACAAGACACCGAGGCGACGATAAGCACATCGCGGCGCTCAAAAAGAGCACGGGTCGCCGCATGGCGCAACTTGTCTATCTCCTCATTTATATCGGTTTCCTTCTCAATATAGGTATCAGTGCGTGGAATATACGCCTCGGGCTGATAATAGTCATAATAGCTAACAAAATACCCTACGGCGTTGTTGGGAAAGAACTCTCTGAACTCGCTACAGAGTTGGGCAGCCAGTGTCTTGTTATGGCAGATGACCAGAGTGGGACGCTGCATCCGCTCAACAACATTGGCCATGGTGAAGGTCTTGCCACTGCCGGTAACCCCCAGTAACGTCTGGTGCTTAAAACCACGGCTCAAACCATCCACCAACTTATCTACTGCTTGAGGTTGGTCACCGGTCATCCTAAAATCGGAAACTATCTCAAACGGCGGCATAGTCTATGCAATTTCCACAAGCTTCTTAAAGGACGGCTCACCCCTAACATTATCAAGGTCACTATCCAGTCTGGCTATCTCACGATTCACCTCTCTGGCACTAATAGCCTCTTCCAGATAAACCAGAGACTCTTTAGCCTTGCCCTGAACCGAGAAAAGGCAGGCTAGATTATATAACACGAGCGGGTCGCCCGGCTTGATTGCCAGTACATGATTGAAGTCGGCAAGAGCCTCTTCATACCTCCCCAGACGATAATAGGCATTACCGCGCTTCCTGAGAATCCTGGGGGAATCAGGTCTAAGTTCAAGAGCACGGTTGAAATCGGCCAAAGCCTCTTCATACCTCCCCAGGCGATAATAGGTGCTGCCACGATTGGTAAGTGCCTTGGAGGCATTAGACTTAATCTCAAGGGAATGGTCGAAATCGGCCAAAGCCTCTTCATACCTCTTCAGGCAAAAATAGGTGCTGCCACGATTGGTAAGCACCCTGGAATCCCTCGGCCTGAGCTCAAGAGAGCGGCTGAAGTCGGCCAGAGCTTCTTCATACCTCCCCAGACGGTAATAGGTGCTGCCACGATTGGTAAGCACCCTGGAATCCCTCGGCCTGAGCTCAAGAGAGCGGCTGAAGTCAGTCAGGGCTTCTTCATACCTTCTCAAATGGTAATAGGTGCTGCCACGATTGGTAAGTGTCCTAGGAGCCTTCGGCTTGAGCTCAAGAGCACGGCTGAAATCGGCCAGAGCTTCTTCATACCTCCCCAGACGGTAATAGGTGCTACCACGACTGGTAAGAGTCTTAGGGGACTTCGGCTTGAGCTCAAGAGCACGGCTGAAATCGGCCAGGGCTTCTTCATACTTTCCCAGGTAGTAATAAATGCTGCCACGTTTGGCAAGAGCTTTGAAGTTAAACGGCTTACGTTCAAGAGAACGATTCAAAGCAGCCAAGACTTCCCTGTACCTCTCCGAGTGGTATTGAAAACCATCACGTTCTACAAAAGCTTCCGGGTCCCTAGGATCAATTCGCAGGAAGTGTTTGAAATCAGAAGAGGCTTCATCATATCTGCCCAGATAGTAATAGGTGTTGTCACCATCGGCGAGAAACCCTGAGCTATACAGCCTGCTGTCCCAAGAGCTGTCAAAATCGGTCAGGGTTCTCCCATAACCTCCCGTGTTTATGTAGGCAGGATTCCAGGCCTTTTCATCATTATCCTCTGAGTTTATATGACCATCATCACCATTGTTAGAGACCCTCGAGGTAGTATCAGATGAAGGTTCGGGGGGACGCTCGTAGTCTTTAAGCAATTCGTTATATAGCATCAGAAGGGCATTGTTCACCTCACTCAACTGGATAAGAAGCGCCTCCTTGAGGCTAGAGTCCCGAGTGCTAGATATCATCCCCTCAAGAAGCCTTCTCTTGTCCTCCAGTATCTTACTCTTGTCAGGATCTGCCCCGCCTCTCGAACGCAAACGACGTCCCAATGGTGGAACAACCCAGCCAAGCATGACTCCAGCCAGACCCACCAGTAGTGCCAGTAGTATTATCTGAATAATACCCATTACCCGCCCCCAAAATACTCCAGCGCCAGTTTAACCTTCTCCTCAAGGCTTAGCTTTGAAGATGAGGGCAAGTTGGCTACCGCCCGGCTGGCTTCAGAAACAGAGTAACCCAGAGAAGCGAGGGCAGCCAACACATCAGTATCTCCCTGAGCCAACTCAGCCGCCGGGGTTGTCATCCAACCGGTACCTATTTTCTCCTTGAGCTCGAGGATTAGGCGCTCCGCCATCTTTTTACCCACTCCTGGAACCATAGTCAGCAGCTCAACACTGCCGGTAACAATAGCCATAGCAAGCTTCTCCACACTCATAACAGAAAGCATTGCCAATGCCATCTTGGGACCTAAGCCTGATACACCAATCAGGGTTTGGAAAAAACCCAGCTCATCAACCGAGGTAAAGCCGTAGAGGCTAACATTATCCTCCCTGAGATGAAGGCGGGTATATAGCTGCACCTCCTCCCCTACAGTGCCCAGCGTGCTCAGGGTGGAAGTAGGCACATACACCTGAAAACCTATTCCGCCAACGCTGATAATCACCCAATCACTCCCCCGTAGCTCCAATGTGCCGTGAAGGCTGGCTATCATCTTCGTTTCCTCTATCGCTGCCCAGCCAGCAGGCTACTCAAGTGGATTTCTCGGAGGTGGCAAATAGCCACGGCCAAGGCATCAGCCGCATCATCAGGCTGAGGAAGCTGTGACAACCCAAGTTGAAGTCTCACCATCTCCTGAATCTGCTCCTTTGAGCTAACTCCGTAATTAGCAACCCTCTGCTTTATCTGAGCAGGGGTATATTCATAGACCGGGATCTTATTATTAGCTGCTGCCAGGATGGCCACAGCTTGAGCCCTGCCTATTGCTAGTGCCGACCTTGCATTTTTAGCCATAAATGGCTGTTCAACAGCTAGTAAATCCGGCTGGCAGTGAGTTATAATCCCCAAAAGCCCTTCATATAAAAAGCTCAGGCGCTCTCCTATTGAGGTATGAGGCGGAGTATTTAGAGCGCCATAATCCACCAGGGTTACTTCGCCATCTCCCTCCTCTATTACCCCATAGCCCATAGTTATTGTGCCCGGGTCTACACCTAAAATCCTCATAAATAAGCTCCAACCATTATATAAAGAGAAAAGGAAATAAGAAAATAGAACTGCTGTGTAAAAACTAAAGAGATGATAAAAACATGGTACTAAGCCTGCTCTTGATACTTCTCCAGTATAGAGTCAGAAAAGTTAACATTGCTGGACACATGCTGGACCTCGTCCAAATCCTCCAACTTATCCAGCAACTTCAACGTCTGAAGGGCTGCCCTCTCTTCAAGCTCAATCGTCGTCTTGGGCATCATCGACAGCTCAGCAGAGTCAACGGTGAGATTTTCCCCCTCCAATCTCGTCCTGACCCCCTCAAGCTCCTCAGGTTTGGTATAAATCTCTAAATAGTTGTCCTCCACCTTAACATCCTCAGCCCCAGCATCAATAGCCTGCAGGGCTAACTCATCAGCATCTAAATCATCAGTCTTTACTATAATCAATCCCTTTGAATCAAAGAGCCAGGCTACACAACCGCTTTCACCCAGACTGCCACCACTGCGTGAAAATATATTCCGAACCTCCTGTATAGTTCGATTACGGTTATCACTCAGGGCTTGCACCAAGATAGCCGTCCCACCAGCCCCATAGCCCTCAAGAACCATCTCTACCAGATTAACCCCCTCTAATGTGCCGCTACCCCGCTTAATAGCCTTCTCTATATTATCCAGCGGCATGTTATTATCGCGAGCTCTCTGGACAGCCAGGCGTAGTCGGAAGTTTGACTCAGGATTACCCCCACCCTGGCGCACTGCCACAATAATCTCCCGAGTCAGCTTGGTGAAAAGCTGGCCCCGCCTAGCATCCGCCACCCCCTTTTGATGCTTAATTGAAGACCACTTAGAATGCCCTGACACTTTAACTCTCTCCGGTCACCCTATCACTCTTTTTCACATTCTATCACCTTGACCCACCTGTGGTCAAAGCTACACCGATCCCCAAATATACAAACCAGCGTAGTGATTAACCCCAGTTTCAAACTAAAGCATCATACGGCTTATAGACAAAGGAGACTATGAGTAAGGCCACCCCGACTACTAAAAGACCGATGCTGAACATTTGCAAAGGATACAGGAGACCGCCAAGCAGCTGAGGTATCCAGGTCTGAAGCTGAGTAGGAATACTATCCTGTGGTATCTGCGGCCAGATAAGATTCTTAATAAGAAGGGTTTCAATGAGACCGAAGGCACCAACAACCGTGAAGGTAGTGCCAACCCTACGAGTAGCTCCCCTTACCTGAAGGTCTATGAGAACAATCCCTAGGATTAGCAACAAGCTAACACCAATCAGAACCTTATACCCGAGCTGGAAGGATGCAAAACCTTGCCTGACCTGCTCAATGATTGGTATAGCTTCGGAGGGCAACATGCTTTCATCAAACTCGATAACCGGCGGTAACTTCCCGGAAATTTCCTGCTCGAAAAACTGGTTAAAATATTGTTCCACTAACTCCGAGGGTAATGCAGCAAGCTCCGGCGGCGGCGATTCCTGCAAAGCTTCCCACAAATTATCCCTCAGGCTTTCCTCTACTGGCTCCGTAGAAATTGCTATGTCCAGGCTCTGGCTTTTCCCCGTTAGGTAGTCATAGCCGGTATATATACCGGCACTCAGCTGTTCTTTCATCCAGGGCTCAAGGTCAGTAATGGTATCATCTATAGCCACGGTTATGAACTCAGTATCAAAGGGAAGCTGAAGCTGCTCTTCCATTAATGAGTCTATATCTAGCTCATCTAGCTGTTCTTTCATCAATGAGGCTATATCAAGCTCGTCTATCTGAGAGGCAACAAAGTCCGGGTTAAGGATGGTATAATTCAGCGTGATAGCCAGACCCAAAACGGTCAGAGACAGAAACAGTAAGAAGCTTAAGAGTCCAATAGCTAAACCCTTAAGAAACTGCATCAGTAATAAATCCTCCTCTCAATAACCTAAATCAGCACCTCTCGCTTCTTGCTTCACTGATTGCGAAGGCGATAGCGTATTCCCTTGAATGAGAAAGGCTGATAGCAAGATTATTCATGCCCAAGCCATCAGCTTGGCTCTGAGCTTTACCATAGAGGTGAACCAGAGGTTTGCCATCAGGGTCAGCCAATATCTCAATCTCTCGCCAGCCGATACCACTTGTCCGGCTACCTATAGCCTTAAACACTGCCTCCTTGCCAGCAAAACGAGCGGCCAGAGAGAGTGGCTTTTTATGGCATAACTTTAGCTCCGGTTCGGTATATACCCGACGGAGAAAACCATCCCCCCACCGGGCTATAGCCCTTTCAATACGAGCTATTTCTATAATATCGACACCGACATAGGGCATTCTTCACACTACTAATAATAAATCCATTAAGAACCATCTTTTGCCAGAATTACATCACCTTATATTTTGGTCCATCACCTCCTTCCGGAACCTCCCACTTTATATTCTGGTGAGGACATTTTACACGACACGTCTGGCAATGCAAGCAGTTTGAAGAGCTCAGAAGCAGCTTGGTTTCATCAAATTTATATACCTCACCCGGACAGAATGACTCACAGGGGTAACAGCCATACTCATTCCGGCAACTAGTACACACCTCATGGTCTAAGAACGTAATGTGAGAAGGCTCGTCTTCCCTATGAGTAGTACCAGAGAGGCTAACTGCAGTTAGCCGGTCAATACCACCGGTATACCGCCTGCCCAGCTTAGCCCCTGTCATACCCTCATAATCCGTCCTGGTTCCCAGCCTAAATGGAATCCACCGCTGGACAAGCGATAGCGGGGCGCCCAGATATACCCCAGCTCTCCCTGCTTTAGTGAAGACCTGCCGGTAGTTCTTCGCCGAACGGATGTCCTGCATTACAAAGCTTTTCTCCAACAGATCCTGATATACCCCTAAGGCTCTCTTGGAAAAATCATTCCCTTTGACAGCCTCATAAATAGCCTCAGCAGCAACCATTCCTGACTTGATGGCATAGTGCAAACCCTTGAGCTTCTTCACATTGGTCAAGCCAGCAGCATCCCCGATGATAATGGCACCGTCAGTGACCAGCCCCGGCACCGAATAATAGCCACCCTCTGGCAGCGTCTTGGCCCCATAAGCTATAACATCACCACCTTCAAGCATCTTCCTGACCCAGCTATGAGATTTAAAGAGCTGAAGCTCTCGCTGAGGATTGAGGTCGCAATACCTCCAATCCAGAGCCAGGATAAGAGCTACCGCAACCGTGTCTCCCCCCATACTATATATTGCACCACCACCAAAAACATCAGGGGTCGATACCCTATTAGGAAAACCCAAAGTATGTATTGCCCGGTTAGGCCCGAAATTATTTCCCGCTGGCAACCTGATAATTTCCTTAATACCTACAGAGTAAATCTGCGGATTCCTGCCTCCTCCGAGATTGAACTTGTCGACCAGTTGCTCTGACAGCAGTCCTAAAGAGCCCTCACCGAGGACGGTCACCTTTGCCTTTATCATCTCCCCCAATGAATAATTTGTCTGTTTCCTTCCATCCTTGTCCAGCCCCTTGTCACCAAGCTTTACCCCCCTGACCAGGTTGTCTCTCACTACAAGTTCCTTGGCAACAAAACCGGTATATATTTCAACGCCAAGCTCCCTGGCAATGTCAGCCAACCAATTAACCATCTCACTAACCGAGATAGCATAATCACCCTCATGACGCATATACGGCGGCACCACAACTGACGGTAACTTTACGGCAACACTATCTCCCAGAAGAAATATCACCTCGTCCCTTTCCACCCTATTCGTCAGTGCCTTGGTAACAAAGCTGTTCTTCCCCTCCTTCCAGCCAGGAACTAATTCATCCAAGACATCAGCTTCAAATATAGCTCCGGACAAGTTGTGTCGACCAAGTTTATCCGCCTTTTCTATGACAACAACCGAGTCGTTTCTCCCCCCCTGATTAAGAAACCGTTTTAGTTTTATAGCTCCAGCCAGGCTCGCCGGACCGCCTCCAACAAAAAGTACATCAACTTTCTTTAGCTCATCCACTGTTATGCTCCCCGTAAATCCAGAACCTTAATAAGTTCAGGAACTATCTCTTCCAGATTACCCAGTATCCCAAAATCAGCGACCCTGAAAATTCGGGCATTCGGCTCTTTATTTATTGCCAAGATGATATCAGAGTTTTGCATACCGGTCAGATGCTGCACAGCCCCTGAAATACCAATGGCAACATACACCTTGGGCTTAACCGTCTGCCCGGTTTGACCAACCTGATGGCTACGGTCAATAAATCCTGCCTCAACAGCAAGCCTTGAGGCACCTACCATAGCTTCCTGCCCCAGAAACTTGCCCAGACTCTCAGCCAATGGGTATATATACTTGTTAAAGCCATCCTTTGCCTTCAATCCCCGGCCCCCGCTGACAATCACAGCAGCATCCCTGAGCTCAGAAGTAAGCTGACGGCTCTCGGCAGAAATTATCCTGGTTCCCAGATCAGCCTCCCCTATATCAGGTACAAACTCAAAAACCTCCCCTTGCCTTGTATCATCAGGTTCAAGAGCTCTCATAACACCTGGCCTAGCTGTAGATATTTGCAATACCGAGTTCTTGGTAATAATGCTCGCCATTATGTTCCCACCCAAAGCCGGCCTCGTTTGCATCAAAATCCCGACCATCTCCCGATCACCCCTCTTAAAGTCGACGATATCCAATCCCGTGCAATCAGCAGTCAAACCGGAATCCGTTCTATAGGCAACCCTCGGTGCCAGCTCCCTACCCAGGGGCGTAGCACTAAACAACATCATCTGCGGCTTATACTTTCCAATTAGCCCTGAAACCGCCTTTGTGTAGGGAACGGGCAGAAAATTCTCCAGCAGCTCATGTTCAGCAACATAAACCTTATCAGCACCACAGGCTATCAACTCCCGGGATAATCCCTTTACACCCTCGCCAACCAAAACAGCCCCTACTTTTTCACCTAGCGAGCCTGCCAGTTCCATCGCCTTGCCTAACAACTCAAGCGAAGCGGGGTTTACTTCCCCACCCTCCTGCTCAGCATAAACCCAGACATCGCCCTGATAATCACCCTTCTTACCTTCAGGTAAGTGATATTCTGACTTCTCGACCTCCTCGGCAACCTCCAACTTGTTGGCATAGGCTTCCTTAAGCATCCCTACTAATTTCCCCAAATCATTCTCAAAAACACAATCCTTCTGGCTAACATCCTTGGGAGAGAAAATCTTTACTACATTGGTCCTGGAACCGGCAAGTCCAATATGAGATTCATCAGCAGCCACATCATCCGCACTCCACAAGTAAAGCTCCTGTGAATGTGCCCACCTTGTCTTGCTAAACGAGGCATTTAGTGGTAGTGCCCACTCAGTAGTGGTTACCAAACAAGGAAAACTCCGAGGGGTTACTGTTTCAGTACCCTTCCTCGTTATCCTTTCGACCTTCAGATTTCCTTTATCAAAGTTAAAGGATGTCGCATAGGCTATATGTGCTATCCCAAGTTCCTCGGCAATCTGCGGGGGAACCTGGGCAGTATCACCGTCGATTGACTGCATACCACTGACAATTATATAGTTCCTGTCACCGTTAAATATCTCTTTCTCAACCTTCCTTATGGCCTGAGCCAATGGATAAGCCGTAGCTGCCGTATCAGCACCGCCGAGCTTCCTGTCAGTAAGCAGCACCCCGGCATCAGCACCGATGGATAAAGCATACCTCAATACCTCTTTGGCAAAAGGCGGACCCATTGTCAAACTAACTGCCTTGCCACCATTCTTCGCCTTCATCTTCAAAGCGAATGCCAATGCCTGCTTATCAAGCTCATTGCAGACATTATCCAACAAGCCCCTCTTTAATGTGCCCTTCTCCCAATCCCAAGCCTCCTTAGGGATATTCTTTATATCAGGCACTTGCTTAATCAATACTATATAATTCACTCCCTCCTACCTTTCCTTTTAACGTTCTTAAAAGATAGCAAGCCTTCACTTAAATGCCCACCAATAAACGCGCTAGTGGAATTGTAATCCAATTCGGAGATGTAATCAAGCTCACAGAATCGTCCAGGTCATCAGCGACGCCTCTTTACCAATAACCTTCAAAAGGTTATAATAGTAAGCTAGCTCCTTAGTTTTTCGAGGTGTAACATGGTTGCTTTATATATAACCTCCCTAGACAAGGGTACGGGTAAAACCGCAATTTGCGCCGGGCTAGGCAAGCACTTGCGGGCTGACGGCAAGAAGATTGGCTACCTCAAACCGAATATCAATAAAAATAGCGAGGAAGTCATTGACAGCGATGCCTGGTTTATCAAACAGCTTTTCAACCTGGAGGAATCTACAGACCTGATCTGCCCTGTTATCGGTGATGAGAGCAACCCGGCCCAGGAGATTAAGGAGGTCTATGCCAGAGTCTCTCAGGGTAAGGATGTGATTATCATAGAAGGAGTGTATGACCAGAGTATAGCCGAAGCTCTAGCCGCCAAAGTAATCGTTGTAGAAAGTGACTCCAAAAAGCTGCTCAAGGCCGGGGCCAGCAGGTACAAGGATCTGGCGGATAACCTGCTGGGTGTAGTATTAAATAAGGTGCCAAGCAGCCAGGTGGAGCGAGTGCATAGTGAGTTGTCAGCCCAACCTGACGAAGCAAGAGTAAATATACTAGGGGTGCTGCCTGAAGATAGAACCCTATTTACACTAACTATAGGCGAGCTGGCTGAGCATATTCAAGGGGAAATACTAAACTGCCCCGAGAAGACAACCGAGCTGGCAGAAAACTTTATGCTCGGGGCAATGTGTGTCGACCCAGGACCTGAATACTTTGGCCGCAAGGACAACAAGGTAGTTGTAGTTAGAGGTGAGCGCCCTGACATGCAACTGGCAGCCTTAGAGACATCAACCAAGGGGCTCATCCTCAGCGGCAACAGGACACCAACGCCAGACGTTCTATCCAGAGCAAAGACTAAAGAAATCCCCATTATTCTAGCCCAGCAGGATGATACCACTTCCATAGTGACCAGCATTGAAGATGCACTAAGCAAAACCGGTTTTCACCATGAAAACAAGTTACCGAAACTCACTGAAATTATGGAGCAGTACTTTAACTTCCAAGCAATATATAAAGAGTTGGGTTTATCCTCTTCTCATTCCTAAGGTGAGGATAACTAAGATATCAAAGGCCTTCTTGTAGTGGATTGGCATCTCGTCCAAGGCTCTCCCACTATCACCTTGCTACTTCTATACGTATTGCTAAAATTAGAAAAACTGTTATACAATCTGGCCTGTGCCTGGTTTGCCTTAGAGGCCAAGGTGCTAATAAAATCTTCTAAGGAGGGTAGGTGATTGAATGCATTAGGAAAACATTTACTTCTAGAGCTGAAAGGTTGCAACAAGGAGGTAGTAAATGACCCGGGCTTTCTCAGAGACGCCTTGCTAGCAGCGGCAGCTGAATGCGGGGCCACAGTACTAGGGGAATCCTTCCACCAATTTAAACCTCAAGGGGTAAGCGGGGTGGTGATTATTGCTGAGTCCCATCTATTCATCCACAGCTGGCCGGAGCATGACTACGTTGCCGCCGATATCTTTACCTGCGGCAACTCTGTCCGACCGGAGAAGGCAGCAGAGGTGCTGATAAGAAAGCTCGATGCCAAAAATCACTCCATAATGGAATTACAACGAGGGATTCTAAACTCCGATCAGAGTGATTTAGTGGTCTGGGATAAAGGCTATGAATACAGGCCCTGATAAATGGTTTTACGATAGAGTAAGCCGCAATTTAATCCAACTGCATAGCATTGAAGCAGTGCTATATAGCAAGCAGACGAAGTTTCAATCCGCCGAAGTCATCCATAGTGGTGCTTTCGGCAAATGCCTGGTTCTGGATGGTAAGATTCAATCCAGCGAGGCCGATGAGTTCGTCTATCACGAGGCCTTGATCCAACCGCCAATGATAACCCATCCCTGCCCGGAGACAGTATTTATTGCCGGGGGCGGTGAAGGGGCTACCCTAAGGGAGGTACTACATCACAATACAGTAAAAAGAGCGGTGATGGTTGACATTGATGAAGAGGTAATAGCCATCTGCAAGAAGTACCTGCCCAACCACAGTCAGGGCTCTTTTGAAGACAAACGAACCGAACTATACCATACCGATGCCCGAGATTACCTAGCCAAATATGAAGGGAAATTTGATATAATCATTATTGATCTACCTGACCCCATAGAGGAAGGGCCAGCTTACCTACTCTACACTCAGGAATTTTATCAGCTAGCCCAAAACAAGCTTACTACCAACGGGATTATCTGTGTTCAGGCCGGGTCAGCATCCTGGGCTGAGCTACAGAACCTTACCGCAGTCAACAACACGCTGAAAAGCATTTTCCCTATAGTCCGTCCTTATCAGGTGGATGTTCCCTGCTTTGGTGGCCCATGGGGGTTTTGTCTGGCTTCGATGAATCTCAATCCCACTATGCTTACAGCCAATGAGGTGGATAGCAGAATCTCAGCCCGTTCACTAACTGGTCTAAAATTTTATGATGGGTCGACCCACCAAGGGATGTTCTCCCTACCCAAACACCTAAGGAACAAACTGGACAAACCAACCAAGCTTATAACCGATGACCAGCCTCTGTATATCTACCGTAGCTAAGCGACAACTCAGCTACTCAAAAACACCCTGATTAAAAAGGTCAACGAACTCCGTGTCACTCATCCCCAATATTTCCCGGCATACATATTCTGTATGCTGACCTAATATCGGTGCTGGCCTTTCTATGTCAGTGGGGGTCTTCGACAGGGTAAAACCTGCTGCCTCATAGTATTGCTTCCCTATCTCAGGATGCTCAAGCTGCCATAGGTAATGGCGGTATGCCGATTGAGGGTCATTTTGTATATCGGCACCATTCTTTACCACACCTGCTGACACTCCTGCTGCTTGAAGCCTCTCCATCACTTCCTCAGCACTGAAGTTCTTCGTCCACTCCCCAAGCCTTTCATTTAGCTCCTCTTCATTTTCCTTGCGACCAAGAAGGGTAGCAAACTTTGCCTCCCCAACCCACTCAGGATTACCCATGACCCGACACAAAGCATCCCACTCCTCATCGCTAAATACACCAATAGCACACCATCTCTCATCGCCCTGACAGGGATAAGCCCCGTGAGGAGCAGCATAGGGGCATCTATTCCCATCCCTAGTCCATATACGCTTATTTACCGTATAATCCAGAGCAACCGGTGACATAAAATGAACACCAGCCTCAAGCTGAGAAATATCAAGGTATTGCCCCTTACCGGTACGGCGGCGATAGTCAACAGCAGCCAGAACAGCCGCAACCTGGAAACGTGGTGCCAAAAAATCATTATAAGCCATAAATGGTTGAGCCGGTACCCTATCCGGCCACCCGGTAATGTGGGATAAGCCAGAGTAGCCAACCACATGCATCCCGTAGCCAGCCCGCGCAGCCTCGGGCCCAGTCTGGCCCAGATTGGAGGAGGAATACATTATAATATCGGGCTTTATCTTCCTGAGTTCCTCATAGTCCAATCCACGTCTCTTCATCGCCCCGGGGGCAAAGTTCTCACCAACAACATCACTCCAGGCAACAAGCCTTTTGGCTATCTCTATTCCCTTGGGGTGACTCAGGTTAAGAGACATCCCGAACTTACCACTATTAACACTGGTGTAAACTACAGCCCGGTTAATACCAGGCTTGTTATCCTTATAGGGTGGTATTGTCCTTATGGTATCAGGACGATGCACAGATTCAATGCGAATCACCGTTGCTCCGTGCTGGGCAAGATAGAGCCCAACTATAGCCCCGGCAACCACCCAGGAAAACTCAGCAACCTTGAGTCCTTCCAATGCTTTCTTTGTCACAGTTCTTCTCCCAAGCTCAAATGATGTTGCTTTGTTTCAAGATAAGAATCTCTTCACTAGAAATCCCCAACTCCCCATACACCTCATCATTATGCTCACCAATAAGGGGTGACCGCCGTCGGATATTACAGGGCGTTTCCGTAGCCTTGATAAAGGCGCCGGGGTAGATAATGCTAGCTCCCAATTCAGGGTGTTCTACTTCCTCCCAGAACTCCCTGGCAGCAAGCTGGGAGTTTTCCACCACTCCCTTAGCATCCAAAATCGGGTAAATCATAATCCTTCTCTCCTGGGCCCCCGCACAAAGCTCATCAACCGTATGGGTCAGGAAAAACCTGCCAAGACGCTCTTCAACCTGGGCAATAAACTCTTCACTCACCGTGGCAAAATCAAACTCTTCCCACTTTACATCCTTCAAGAAGGTATCAGCCATTCCCTCTGAATCCAGCCACTGGACTAAAGCACGGTTTTCATTAGCCCTGCTTGCCCCGCTCAGTAACTCGTAGCTTATGGCTCCTCCCTTACAGGGCCACGTCTGACGCCGGAGAACATGCATAAAAATCCCGCCCCGCCGAGGACCCTGACGAGGCCAAATCTGATGGGTAAACTCCCAGAATTGGCGAACCTCAAACGGTAACCTGACTGCTGAATGCTGGATGGACACGTCTACCCATTGTCCTTCACCGGTTAGCTGGCGATAATAAAAGGCTATCATCGCTCCTGCTGCTGCTTCTATCCCAGCATTAAGATAAGCCTGGGGAAAAGTAATTCGGACTGGAGGACGGTCAGGGTCACCAGTCACAAACATATAGCCACTCATAGCCATATCAACAATATCACAACCCTTATAATCCTTATAGGGGCCAGCCTGACCGAAGTGGCTGATTGAGGTCAGAATAATGCCCGGGTTTATTTTGCTTAGCGTTGAATACCCGAGGCCGATCTCTTCCATATAACCCGGTGAGAAGGACTCAATTACAAAGTCAGCCTTCTTGACTAACCTCTTAAAGAGCTCCTTCCCATCCCGGGTCTCTATATCCAGAGTTATACCCCGCTTATTGGAGTTGTAGGCAAACCAGTATAGACTCTTCTCTGGATCAGGAATATCTTTATAAAAGGGGCCGAGCCGCCTCGCCGGCTCACCCCCGGGCTTCTCTATTTTAATTACATCAGCCCCCAGGTCTCCTAGGACCTTGCCACACAAGAATCCCTTATCGTCAGTCAAGTCTAACACCCGGTAAGGGGCTAATGCCAACTCTGTCTGCACCTTGCTCATATAGCTACCTTCCTTCAGGTCAAAGGTCAAATGTCAACCTTAAACTTTTGCTGTATCAAAACAACAAAAATAAGAAATTCACCCAGCGCAGATAAACACCATGTGCCAGAAAGCCTACAAGCTATCCACAGCTCACATCGTACTCGGAAGCCATGTGGCAAGCTGCGGGAAGAATACCAGCAATACCAATAATACTACAGCGGCCGCATAGAAGGGCAAGACCCCCCGGCTAACATCCATAACTGTAGCATCAGACTCAAGCGCCTGGGCAATGTAAAGGTTGACAGCTATCGGTGGTGTAATCATAGCCACCTCGGTTAAGACCACCGCCATTGTCCCGTACCAGATGGGGCTATAACCCAGTGTGACGATAGTAGGATAAAACAAGGGCACAAACAACACCAGCAAACCAATAACATCCAAGACGCAGCCCAGAGCGATAAACAAAGCGATTATAACAAATATCAAAGGAATAGGGGCAAGCCCCCACCCCAGCAATATATCAGCTACATAGTCAGGGAAACCTGTCAAAGCCACAGTGGCAGAAAAAAGCATCGCCCCCATGATAATCAGCATCAGCATGGCAGTAATCCTCAGAGCCTCATACATGGAACCCATAAACCTCTGCCAGTTTAGCCTTCTCATTGCCAGATTCAGAAGCACAACAAAGAGAACACCTATCCCGGCAGCCTCGGTAGGGCTGAACCATCCGTTATAGATACCCATAATCATGCCGAGGAACAGGGCAAATATAGGAAGAGGCGCCTTAAGGGAGCTCAGCTTCTCCTTAAGTGAGAAGCTCACATCTGGTACCGGGGCTATACTTGGCCTCAACGATACCCAGATGTAAACCACGATGCTAAAGAGAACTGTCATAATTAAACCGGGAACTAAGCCGGCCATGAATACCTTACCCACAGACTGATTGGTTAGGACACAGTAGAGGATGGCTGTTATGCTGGGCGGGATTAAAGAAGCCAATGTTCCGCAGACAGCTATTGAGCCAAGCCTCAACTCCCGACTATAGCCATACCTCTTTGTTTCAGGCACAGCAATGCCACCTATAGTAGCCACAGCAGCATTACTGGAACCGCTTACAGCACCAAAGGCAGCAGCACTGAGCGTGGAGGCCATAGCCAGACCTCCCTTCCACTTACATAGCCATTTATAGAAACAATCAAAGGCATCCTTCCCCAATCCACATTGACCAACTATTGCCCCCAGCAATACAAACAGAGGAATCATACTCATCGTATAGCTATTAACATGAGTCCAAGCTGTGCTCGCCGCCAGAGATATAGCAGCCGAACCACCCAGGTAAAGCCAAGCAAATATAACACCCACTATCCCCATTGAAAAAGCAATGGGGACACTTGCCATGCACAGTAGAAGTAACGCCACAAATTCAATAAGCCCCCACATTGGGGATGGATCTATCATCTAAACATCTATCCTCTCTCTAGAGTTGGCACTAGCTATCTCAATACCTCAGAGAAGGTACTTCCTAGTAAAGACCTTCATGCTCCACATCACGCCCGACCGCCTTGGCAATAAAGCCTATCAGAGACCGCAAAAGAACGAGGGAAAAATAAGCCATCCCTATAACAACGGTAAGCTCAAATGGGGCATAAGGTATCTCTAAAACCATCGTTCCCAGGCCAAAGGCACGGCTTGTTGCACTAAGCTCCCACATCCCCCAAGAAAGACTAACAACAAAAGTAATACCAAATAACACGGAAACCGCATCAAAAATAGCCCTCACACGTGGGCCTCGGTGGTCTCTGAGCAACCCAATACGCACATGCCCCCCCACATACCAACAATAGGCTAAGGCACAAATGCTCACTACAACCATTAAAACCTCTGATATCTCAAACCCACCGGCAAGCCATGACCCAGCCCAGGGAGAGCGACGGACAACCACAGTCACCACGGTAACTAGGGTTAGCAAGACTACAGCTACAGTGGCAACCCAAGCCAGAATTTTAGAACCACCAAACAGGAACCTCCCTGTTACAACTCTATCAATCTTCTTTAGCCAAGCTAACATCTTGTTTGGACTGTCTGAAGCCATCGCCCCCCCTTTCTGCCTTAGTTATTTTGTACTACTCTACTGCCATGGGAGCTAGATAGTTCTCCATATACTGCAGCTCCCATGCTTTTACCTCCGTCACCAGTACGTTACCTCCGTAGGAGCCGGATAGTCCTCCACATACTGTGGAGCCAGAGCTTTCACCTTCGTCACCAGCTCGGTCCCCGGCAGACCTAGAGCATCTATCTTCGCTGCCCAGTCATCCCACATTGGGTATTTGTACCCCGTCGTCAGACGCTCCATCTCAGACTGAGGCCAGACCGTAATAGTACAACCTGCTGCCTCCATATTTTCCAGGGCCATAATATCGCGCTCGTCTTCCTGTTTAACCTGTAATACTCCTAGGAACTCCCAGCCCCGGTCGTCAATCACCTTCTGCAGGTCAGCGGGCAGGCTTTCATAAGTCGCCAGACTCATCACAAGGTCGTTGGGGCCTGCTGGTAACCCACCTACATCAATGATATTCTTAGCCACCTCATACCAACCAGCCATCTCAATCCACACCGGGTTAATTACTGAAGCATCAAATATGCCTTTCTGCAAGCCCTCATAGGATTCGAAGAAGGCCATAGGAACACAAACCGCCCCTAGCTTATCCATTAGTTCTATAAACGAACTCGTTGCCGCCCTGAAAGTCATGCCTTGGAAGTCTTCTACCGTATCAATTGGGACCTTGCTAGCTATCCAGCACGCCGAGGTGGGTGTGTAGGCAATATCATGCAGACCTAAGGCAGTATACTCTGCCTCAAAATATTCATCGTGCAGATCATACGCCAGCATGGTAACCTGCTCAGCCGTTGACCACAACGGGGGGAGAGTCCATATCTCCTCCAATGTCCAGTACGCTCGGTTGTAACTAGGAATTGCAACCCCTATGTCAGCCACGCCTGCAATCAACCCATCAGGGGTCCCTGCCTGGCTCAGCAGTGACGAACTCGGATAGAGATCTATAAGGATTCTACCATCTGAGTCCTCTTCGACTGCATTCTTGAAGCCCAAGTACTGGGGCTCCCAGTTCCAGCTTGCTGAACTATCAAATGTAGAAAGCTTAAGCTTGTATACCTCTGGGGTTTCCCCTGGCCCTGATGGAGCCTCCGGGGTCCCTGGGCCTTCTCCCTGACAACCGACGAATCCGAGACCCATGAGAGAGAGAACCATCACTGCCGCTAAAGCAATTTCTATCCCTCTTTTCACTATATTATTTCCTCCTTGAATTAAGGTTCTTTACCAGACAATTGTTCGTTATATCTGACTAATTAGCATCACCTCCCTTGCCTCTAAAATTACATATAAACTTACTTGCCTATCTGTAAAAATAGTAGACGAATTCTAGTATAAAATTAAAACCTTTGTCAAGCCCCTAAAATCTCCGTCCGAGCCAGGATAAACCAGTGACTGAATTGCAAATGCAAAGCCACACTAGATAGCTATATCCTCTTTGACTTCTCCGCTAGACACCAACTCCGGAGCCTCATCGGAGGCTAAGTAATGGGCTGGAATCAACTTACCGATAATCACATTCTCTTTAAGCCCTATAAGCTTATCCACTTTACCATAGATAGCCGCCTTGGTAAGCACCCTGGTTGTCTCCTGGAATGAGGCCGATGCCAGCCAGCTATCGGTGCTCAAAGAGGCTCTAGTTATGCCCATTAATACCGGGTGAGCGGTGGCTGGTTCGCCACCCTCAGCCAGCACCTTACCGTTAACATCCTCGTAATGGAATCTGTCTACCAGCTCTCCAGCCACTAACTCAGTGTCACCTGGAGAGTCAATACAAACCTTGGATAACATCTGATGGGCAATAACCTCAATATGTTTATCGTTTATGTTTACCCCTTGAGACCGGTATACCTTCTGCACCTCATCTACCAGGTACTGCTGTACTGCCTCCCTACCCAAAATATGCAGTATATCCTGCGGATTTATAGAGCCATCGGTAAGTTGCTGTCCTGCCTTAACCTGATCACCTGTCTGAACGGAGATAGGGATGGCAGCTGGTACAATATACTCCCGCTCTTCTTTTTCTTCATATTTAATAGATAGCTGTTCGTCTTCAATGACCACCTCACCGGAAACACGAGCCAAGAGGGCTTTATCCCCGGCAGTCATGGCTGCTGACTGCAATGTAGCCTCAGCCTTCTGAGGCTGACAGGCTAGCACTGTGCCCATATCTATCCACTGCCCATTGCTCACCATTACCTGCCAGCCGGGAGGCAGTGAATATTCATCCTGGAATACCTCGGAGCTAGTAACCTTAATCCTTTCTCCTCCCTCAGTAGGAATTACCTCAACTACCCCATCTATCTCTGAAATAACGGCTTGAGCCTTGGGTATCCTCACCTCAAAGAGTTCCTCCACCCTCGGTAGACCGCTAGTGATATCAACCCCCACCACACCACCAGTGTGGAAGGTGCGTAGTGTTAGCTGTGTGCCCGGCTCGCCAATACTCTGGGCAGCAACTATACCCACTGCGGTATTGAAATCAACCAAGCAGCCACGGGCAAGGTCTCGGCCATAACACCGCCGACAAGCACCCTGCCTAGACTGGCAGGTCAGTGGAGACCTGACATGAACACTAGTTAATCCAGCGGCTATAATTTCACTCGCCTTCTGCTCATCAATCTCATCATTCCGGTCAACAATGATCTTCTTTGTGCGAGGGTCAACCACCCTGCTGGCAGCTAACCGGCCTATTATTCTCTCGACAAGTGACGGCAACATCCCCTTTTCCTTCGGCTCAGATACCCATACACCATCAGTGGTACCACAATCATCTTGAAGAATAATAACATCCTGAGCAACATCAATAAGGCGTCTAGTGAGGTAACCACTGCTTGATGTCCTCAAAGCGGTATCGGCCAATCCTTTACGAGCACCATGTGTAGAGATAAAGTACTCCAGAACGCTGTGACCCTCACGAAGGCTCGACTTAATAGGAAAGTCAATTATTCTACCTGCCGGGTTGGTCATCAACCCCCGCATGCCTGCCATCTGCCTAATCTGAGAGATATTGCCCTTGGCCCCTGATGTTGCCATCATGTAAATACCACCGTAGTGGTCAAGGTTATCGGTAATAGCGTTAGTAAGCTTATCGGTGGTTCCTGTCCATATGTCCACAACACCATTATATCTCTCATCTTCGGTAATCAAGCCGTGATGATACTGGTCTTCAATAACAGCCACCCTTCCCTCAGCTTCTTCTAAAAGCTCTGGCTTGCTCTGAGGAACCTCAATGTCACTTATGGCTATGGTAGTCCCCGATTTAGTGGCATAGTTGAAGCCCAGTTGTTTAAAGTTATCCAGCACTGCAGCCATATCTTCATCACTCAATATCTTATGGCAATCGGTTACTATTTGCTTTAGGTCTGACTTCTCAATTGCCTTATTATGGAATCCCAACTCCGGTGGTAAAGTCTCATTAAAGATGATACGACCAGCGCTGGTCTTAAACCTCTGGTTGCTTCCTGCTCCATCTCTGACCTCAATCTCAGCCCTGAGGTCAAGAGCACCGACCTCATAGGCAAGCTTTGCTTCTTCAAAACTGCCGAAGACCGTACCCTCACCTCCGGCACCAAGTTTAATAGTAGTCAGGTAGTAGCAACCGAGAACCATATCCAGGGTCGGAACTACTATTGGCTCACCACTAGACGGTAGCAGTATATTGTGAATGCTGAGCACCACCTCCCTAGCCTCCTCAACAGCAGCCTTAGACAAGGGAATGTGAACAGCCATCTGGTCGCCATCAAAATCAGCATTAAAAGCAGGACACACCAGGGGATGAACCCGAATGGCACTACCATCAATAAGCACCGGTTCGAAAGCCTGGAGACTAAGCCGGTGTAAGGTGGGAGCCCGGTTAAGCAAAACCAGCCGTTCCTTGACAACCTCCTCAAGTATGTCATACACCTCTGGCCTGGTTCTCTCAACCAGCCGACGGGCGCTCTTAATATTATAGACAAGGTCCTGCTCTACCAGCCGACGCATAATAAAAGGCTTAAACAACTCCAGTGCCATACGCCTCGGTAAACCACACTGGTAGAGTTTGAGCTCAGGGCCAACAACAATGGCCGAGCGCCCGCTATAATCAACCCGCTTTCCTAACAGGTTCTGACGGAAGCGCCCCTGTTTACCCCGCAGCATGTCCGAGAGTGATTTCAACCTGTGACTGCCACTGACAGACACAGGCACTCCCCTCCTCCCATTATCAATGAGAGAATCGACTGCTTCCTGAAGCATGCGCTTCTCGTTACGGATGATAATCTCTGGGGCCCCTATCTCTAATAAGTGACGTAATCGATTATTACGATTAATGACTCGCCGGTACAGGTCGTTAAGGTCACTGACAGCAAACCTGCCCCCGTCCAGCTGAACCATAGGCCGAAGGTCAGGAGGCAGAACAGGCAACACAGTCATAATCATCCACTCCGGTTTATTGCCACTACGTCGAAACGCCTCCACTACCTGTAACCGCTTGCTCGCCCTCTTGCGACGCTGACCTGAGGTAGAATGGGCCTCTTGAAGCAGTTCACTGCGCAGCTCGTCAAGATTAACAAGCCTAAGTAATTGGAAAATAGCTTCCGCACCCACCCCGGCCTCAAAGACCTGCTCATACTTCTGTCTCATCTCATGATAGTTATTCTCAGTAAGCAGCATCCGCAACTGGAGGCTCTCCAGACGCTCCACCTCAACAGAAACCTGTCCTCTAAGCTGTTCCTTCTCCTCAACCCAGTTTCGTCGGAGCTGGTTCACCTCTTCTACTGATGCCTGCTCCATCCCCGCGACTTTAGCCTCCAGCTCGGCCTCCCGCTCAGTTATCTCCTGTAAACCCCTCTCCTCAAGCTGCTTAATAGATTCTTGCCGCGCCTCCTCATCTATGGAGGTAATAATATAATGCGAGAAGTACAGGACGCGCTCCAGGTTTCGTGGCGACAGGTCGAGAAGCAATCCCAACGGACTAGGGATTCCTCTAGCAAACCAGATGTGACTTACCGCAGAAGCTAACTCAATGTGCCCCATCCGTTCCCGTCGGACTTTAGCCCGGGCTACCTCAACACCACACTTATCACAAACAACCCCCTTGTAACGTATCCCTTTATACTTACCACAAAAACACTCAAAATCCTTAGTTGGCCCAAAGATTCTCTCGCAGAAAAGCCCATCCCTTTCCGGTTTCAGGGTACGGTAGTTAATTGTCTCCGGCTTAGTTACCTCACCATAGGACCAGCCTCTAATCTGCTCCGGCGAAGCCAGAGAGATACGGACAGCATCAAAATCGTCAACGTCAAACATTTTCCTCCTCCACCTCAGCTTCCTGCTCTGTTTCCAGCTCAGACACCTCGGTGACTTCTTCCTCAGTGGCTTCTCCCTCGATGGCCTCTCCCTCAATGCGTTCTCTCGCAGGAACGGCCTCTTCCTCCTCGGTAATCACCTCAATAGCAAGCCCCAAACTCTGCAATTCCTTAACCAGTACCTTAAATGATTCCGGCACGCCAGGCTGAAGGATAGGCTCGTTCTTAATTATAGATTCGTAGGTCTTGGCCCGACCAACTACATCATCTGACTTGATAGTCAGAAACTCCTGGAGATTGTGAGCAGCACCATAGGCCTCCAGCGCCCATACCTCCATCTCGCCGAAGCGCTGTCCCCCGAATTGGGACTTACCACCCAGAGGCTGTTGACTAATCAATGAGTATGGTCCTGTAGAACGAGCATGAACCTTATCTTCAACCAAGTGATTCAACTTCATTACATAGACATTGCCGACTGTTACCGGCTGGTCAAATGGTTCGCCGCTGTATCCATCGCGGAGTACAACCTTGCCCTGGATAGGCGGAAGAAGGTGCGATTCATTGCTAACCTCGTCTACCTTCTGTTCCAGCTCCTGCAGGTCAAAGTCACGGCTAGCTATACCCAACTCTTCAAGCCACAAGCGCAGGCAGACCTCCCTAGCCTCTCCCGGAAAGTCATCACTAAACACCCTGTCCCCGATATAGCCCTGCTCCTCAAGCCACGCTTTGGCCAACTCCAGTTGCACAGTAGCATCCTTGCCATCAGGGTCAGAGTTGATCGCCCCTGCTTTTTGAGCCAACCAGACCCTAGCCAGCCCATCCTCAATAGCAGTATCGTCAGCACCGTCAAAGACGGGAGAAAGCACCTTGAAGCCCAGCTTCTGGGCAGCCCAGCCCAAATGAGTTTCCAGAACCTGACCAATATTCATACGGGACGGCACGCCTATAGGATTAAGTATAATATCCACCGGCGTTCCATCAGGAAGGAAGGGCATATCCTCAACCGGGGCTATAATAGAGATGACCCCCTTATTACCATGTCGCCCCGACAGCTTATCTCCCACAGACACCCTCCGCTTCCGAGCAACCCAGACCTGTACCCATTGATTAACCCCTGTAGGCAACCCATCACCAGAGAAGACCTTAACATTAATAACCTTGCCCCACTCACCATGAGGCACCCGCAGCGAGGTGTCTTTTACCTCTCTGGCTTGCTCACCGAAGATAGCCCGTAAAAGCTTCTCCTCAGCAGAGAGCTCAGTCTCCCCCCTTGGGGTGATCTTACCTACTAATATGTCGCCCGGGCTCACCTCAGCACCAATCCGAATAATGCCGTATTCGTCAAGCTCACGTAAGCTCTCTTCACCAACATTAGGTATGTCTCTCGTGATTTCCTCGGGGCCTAACTTGGTATCTCGAGCTTCCACTTCATACTTCTCAATATGAATGGAGGTAAACTTATCCTCCTCAACCAAGCGATTGCTGATAATAATAGCATCCTCAAAGTTATAACCCTTCCAACTCATAAAGGCACACAACACATTCTGTCCCAGTGCCA
>DAOUMH010000006.1:0-49049 GCA_034411815.1 Dehalococcoidales bacterium
GCAGGAAGGAGGTGCAAATACAGACGATTTACCGTCGCAGAGACTATAACCAAGGTCTCAGAGAGCTTGTTAATGCCGCCTGATCATGCCAATGTGTACGGTTTAAAAAGTGTCCCATTGTGCTGATTGCCAACACACCAAAAGGGAAAAGGTTAAAAATATTTCATACCCCAAATATATTAGTTGCGAGAAACGGTTATGCGGGGACAATGACCTATGTAGCATCAGGGGAATATACTACCAATGACCATGCCTATGTACTCACAGTTAGGAAGGAATGGAAAGATAAGATAAACCTCGAATGGTTCAAGTATGAATATCAAGAATTATTTTTCCGTATTGTAACTTCGAAAAGCGATAATGCCACTTTCAACAAAGAATATGCTGAAAAGCAAATAATACGCATCCCACATATTGACTATCAGAATTCAATGGTAGCGAAGTTAAATGAAGTGAATACATTACTTGCCGAAGTATCTTCGACAAGTAAGCGTGTGGAGCAATTGATAGAATGCGCTTTTGCTGTGTAAGATTTTTGATACAACTCACCGACTTTTGATACAGAAGGCACTTTTGATACAAAGCTTATTGACAACACTACATATGGTTTATATAATACCGTACAGTTCTTTAAAATATTGAAAGATGCTTCGGGGTGCAGATAGCTGCATAACAGGGAAGGCGGTGTGATTCCGTCGCTGTCCCCGCAACCGTAACCAGGAACGAAAGTGGTATTTTAGCCACTGGGCTAATTAATATCCGGGAAGGCACCATGAGTAGGCTGAACTGGAAGCCGGGAGACCTACCTCGAAGCCAACAATATGACAGACTCCTCGGGGGTTGGGAGTGGTTATAGAACAAGCCATCTATAGCCCGCACCTCAACTCGAGGCGGGCTATTTATTTTTTAAAGAGAGGGGGGACGAGCAGAATGACAAAGCAGATAGCAGAGAAGGAGCACAGTATGTTGCTGAATAAGATAGGACAAATCAGGAAGCGCGATGGCCGCATTGCCACCTTTGATACTGAAAAAATCACCCAGGCGGTGTTCAAGGCCTGCCAGGCCGTGGGAGATAACGACTACGATAAAGCCGTTAAGGTCTCACAACAGGTCATAGACATCATGGAGATTACCTGCCGGGGTTTGAGGGTGCCGGATGTCGAGGAGGTGCAGGACCTCGTGGAAAAGTTACTCATTGAAAAGGAATACTCCGAGATTGCCAAGGCATACATCCTCTACCGGGAACAGCACGCCCAGTTACGGAGGATGCATGACCTTTTCAGCGGCGCCGTCGAGATGGTAGATAAATACCTGGGTGAGAATGACTGGCGCACCAAGGAGAACAGCAATATGAGCTACTCGCTCCAGGGGCTGAACAACTACGTCTCATCGGATATCATAGCCCACTACTGGCTCAATCACATCTACTCCTCCGAAGCAAGGCAAGCTCACACTACGGGGGATTTCCACATTCATGACCTCGGCATCCTCGGCGCCTACTGCTGCGGGTGGGACCTGAGGGACCTGTTGCTACAGGGATTCCGGGGGGCAGCCGGAAAAACCGAGAGCTCGCCCGCCCGCCATTTCCGCAGTGCCCTGGGGCAGGTTGTCAACTTCTTTTACACCCTGCAGGGAGAATCTGCTGGAGCTCAGGCGTTCTCCAACTTCGATACCCTACTGGCACCCTTCATCCGCTATGACGGTCTGACATACAAAGAGACCAAGCAGGCACTGCAGGAGTTTATCTTTAACCTGAACGTGCCGACCAGAGTCGGCTTCCAGACACCATTTACCAACCTCTCCTTTGACCTGACCCCACCCTCCTATCTGCGCGATGAAGCGGTCTGCATCGGCGAGGAAATTAAAGGGGAGACCTATGGCGACTTTCAGGAGGAGATGGACACCCTCACCCGCGCCTTTGCCGAGATAATGGGAGAGGGAGATGCCAAGAGCAGGGTCTTCACCTTCCCTATCCCCACCTACAACATCACCCCGGACTTTGACCCGAATAACCCCAAGTTGGATACCCTGTGGGAAATGACAGCCAAATACGGTATCCCCTACTTCGCCAACTTTTTGAATACCGATATGCGCCCGGAGGACGCCCGCAGTATGTGCTGCCGCCTCCGGCTGGACGTGCGGGAGATAAAGCGACGCGGCGGCGGGCTCTTCGGCTCCAACCCGCTTACCGGCAGCGTGGGGGTGGTAACCATCAATATGCCACGCATCGCCTTCCTGTCCGAGAGCGAGGAGGACTTCTTCAGCCGTCTGGATACACTGATGAACCTAGCAAAGGACAACCTGGAGGTCAAGCGCAAGGCTCTGGAAAAACTCACCGAAGAAGGTCTCTTCCCCTACTCGCTCTTCTATCTCAAAGCCATCAAGTCACGCTTCAAGAGCTACTGGGCTAACCATTTCTCAACAATCGGACTCATCGGTATGAACGAGGCATGCCTGAATTTCCTGGGCACCGGCATCAATACGGAAGAAGGCCAATCCTTCTCGCTCCGTGCCCTCCAGCATATGAAGGGCAGGCTTGATGATTTCCAGGACGAGACCGGTAACCTCTATAACCTAGAGGCAACCCCCGGCGAGGGCACCAGCTACCGCCTCGCCCTGCTGGATAAGGAACATCACCACGGGATAATAACGGCCGGCGACAAAGAGCCCTACTATACCAATTCCACGCAACTGCCAGTCAATGCAGAGCTCGACCTATTCGAGGCACTGTCTTCACAGGACAAATTGCAACAGCAGTATACCGGCGGCACCGTGTTTCACTGCTTTCTCGGCGAGAGCATCGATGAACCGACCATGGCGCGCGACCTGATAATGAAGGTAGCCAAGAGCTTCGGACTCCCCTATTTTACGCTGACACCAACCTTCTCCATCTGTCCGGAGCACGGCTATATACGGGGGCAGACGAGTCAATGTCCAACATGCGGTGCGGAGACGGAGATTTACTCACGTATTGTCGGCTACTTCCGCCCCATCAACCAGTGGAACAAGGGTAAGCACGAAGAGTTCGGGGAAAGAAAACCCTTTGCACCGGAACTACGAGAAAAGGCTTCAGGAGCAGAAAATGATAGCAGGAATCAAGGGAACGTCACTGATAGATTACCAGGGAAAGGTAGCGGCAGTGCTCTACACGAGCCGATGCAACTTCCGATGTCCATTCTGTCATAACCGTCAACTGGTGCTGGGAGAAACCATAGAAGCGGTATCTGAAGAAAAAGTACTTGAGATGCTGGCTTCCCGGCGTGATTTTATAGACGGGGTGGTTATCACCGGCGGCGAGCCGACGATTAGCCCCAAACTCCATGAACTGATAGCCACTATCAAGGAGTTGAAGCTTGCCGTGAAGCTGGACACCAATGGCTATAATCCGGAGGTACTTGAGATGCTTCTTGCCACCGCAGAGGTTGATTTCGTGGCGATGGATATCAAAACTACCTGGCCAAAATATGACCAGGCGACCGGCATCGCTGTAGATACCAACCGGCTCAGGAAAAGCATGGCCCTAATCAAAGCATCCGGCGTTGATTACGAATTTCGCACCACCTGCGTGCCCCCACTGGTAGGCAGTGAAGACATCGAAGAAATAAGTAAGATGGTCGGAGCATCAGGGCAATTTACACTACAGCAGTTCCAACCGGAAAATACTCTTGACCCGAACTATGAAAGAGTTACCCCCTATCCGCTTGCAACCCTCGTGGATTTTCTGGAAATTGCCCGCCGAAACACGGCCTCCTGCCGGTTGACAGGTCTCCAGGAAGTGAATAACCCGACAACCAGTGACCATACTACCCGATCTTTCCAACCATGGGGCTCAGCCCCAAAATAAGTGCGATTGGTTGCCTGCATATTTTCCAAGCCTTAATAGTATAATAAATCAGAGGTTAAACGGCTTTAATCCAGATGATTTCTATAATTATCCTGCTGATTGTATTTGTACTAATTGCTATTCGCCAGGTTGGCAATATCAAGCTCCAGATATGGCAGATAGTGCTGCTCGGTGCTCTGGGTGTTCTCTTATCAGGGCAGATATCCCCAAGTGCAGCCTTGAAATCAATAAATGTCGATGTAATGCTCTTCCTGTTAGGTGTTTTTATTATCGGGCAGGCTCTCGAAGATAGCGGTTATCTCTCACACCTTTCGTACAGGCTCTTCCGCAGGGCGAAGTCTGTTGACAGCCTTGTTCTTTTTATCCTGCTTGGAATGGGTATGCTATCGGCGCTTCTCATGAATGACACGCTAGCTATTATTGGCACCCCCGTCGTCTTGTCGCTGGCAAGGAAGGCCAACACCCAACCAAAAATACTAATGCTTTCTCTTGCTTTTGCAGTAACGATAGGCAGCGTTATGAGCCCGATAGGCAATCCTCAGAATTTGCTGATAGCCATCCACGGAAATGTAACCAACCCATTTGTCACCTTCCTGAGATACCTACTACTACCCACCCTGCTGAACCTGTTTCTGGCCTACCTACTGCTGCGACTATTCTACAAGAAACAGTTTCACAACAAGCCACTAACTCACTCCCAAGAGGCTATCACAGATCCTAAACTGGCAATCCTTTCTAAGACCTCTCTAATTCTGCTAGCCACTTTAGTATTGGTAAAGATAGTAACGGTGTTTGCGAATCCAGGGATTGATTTCAAGCTGACCTATATTGCCCTCACCGCCGCACTACCCATAATCGTCTTCATTCCTAAGAGACCTAGCATGCTTAAGAGAATTGACTGGTATACTCTGGTTTTCTTTGCCTCAATGTTCGTGCTGATGCAGAGTGTTTGGGACTCCGGAGTTTTTGAAATGGCGATAGAGGCTGCCCGTTTAAATCTTGCCTCGACAGGAGTTATTTTTACTACGAGCGTTCTTCTTAGTCAACTCCTTTCAAATGTGCCACTCGTAGCCCTTTATTTACCCATCCTAGTCCAGCTAGGCGTTTCGCCAAAAGGGATGATGGCACTCGCAGCAGGTAGCACCATAGCCGGTAATCTTACCATACTTGGTGCGGCGAGTAATGTAATAATCATACAGAATGCGGAAAAAAGAAGCGGTGCCACCCTTACCTTTTGGGAATTTGCTCGGATCGGCGTACCGTTAACAGTGGTAAATGTAATAGTCTACTGGTTGTTCCTCAGAATATTCTAATTAATTACAGAGGGAAACGATAAATAATGGTACGAAGGGCAGTAAGAAGATATGGAGCCAGTTACACACTCACGCCTTAGCCTTATCCTTCATTCTACTGGCACTATGCCTATTAAAGCTCTTCTGTAAAATAAGTTTATCATCATTCGGTGCATAAAAGTCCGGAATGCGGCAGATTAATTCGTAACCGTGATTGACGTGAAAAAGCAGTGTTTTCTCATATGCTGGTGTCGAGGACGTCTCAATAATAGCCAGCCTTCCCTTAGCCGTCCTGATCTCCTTTTCAGCCGCTTCCATCAGGGCGCTACCAATGCCCTGTTTCCGCCTTTCCCGGGCGACGGCCATCCAGTATATGTCCCAGGTACCACTGGTGAGAGGAGTCGGCCCGTAGCTGATATAGCCATCAACACCCGCGTCATCCTCGGATACCAGTGTAAAATACCCTGAATCAACTGGGTCTTTCAGGTAGCTGTCAATAACTTCCTCGGCAATCACCACTTCAAATGGCTTGAACTCGGGCGTAGCCTGCAGGATTCGCATGAGGGCCGGTTTGTCTTTCCTCAACATGGGGCGTACCTTTGTGGTCATAGCATCCCTTCTCCAACGCAGTTTGCACAATCTTCTTAATAAATTCTGTGTAGGTCATGTTGGCAGCTTTAGCTTGGCGAATAGTGCCAGCATCAGGGGATATATCTGGGTTAGGATTTACCTCTATAACATTCAGTCGTCCTGCTTTGTCCATCCGCATATCCACCCTGGCATAACCCTGGCAACCTAGGTGATAGAAGATTCCCAAGGTCATACTCTCAATGCGCTTTTGATATTCAGACCCGATTTCGGCAGGACAAATTACCCTTGTACCCTCAAAATACGGGCTGTCTGGCTGCCATTTGGCAGCAAAGGTCAGAATTTGGGGCATTCCCTCAGGCAGTGAATAGCTGATTTCGGATACAGGCAACATGGTGTACCTTGTGTTCCCCATTATAGTAACATTAAACTCACGCCCCCCTATGAACTCCTCGACCAGTGCTTGTCCGCCATAAGTGCCACTTATCTGTCCTACCTTCTCCTTCAGCGAGGTAAAATCGCTGACCACACTACCCTCTGAAAGCCCGTGACTAGCATCCTCGCTACACGGTTTGACAATGCATGGATATGCGAGTCGGAACTGCGGCACTGTCTCCGGGTTCAATAACTGGAAATCAGGAGTGGGAACACCAGCTGCTCTTAAAATCACTTTAGTCTTAGCTTTATCCAATGCAAGTCTTAGCGCCGCACTAGTACAGCCAGTAAAAGGTATCCCCATATCCGATAAAATGTCAGGGACTATGGCTTCCGTCTCAGGGTACCCTGGGAAACCCTCGAAGAGATTAAAAACCAAGTCCGCCTTCAGCCCATTGAGTTTTTCTCTGATCTGGATTGGTGGTGATAGGGGAATCCGAATAACGTCGTAACCCAGTTCAAGCAGGGAACAGTATATGGCAGCTACAGCTTCCATAACACCCAAAACTGCCTTTTCTTCATCGGTAGCGTCGTAGCGTGAGGGAACTGGTTCGTTGTAGACAATGACTACACGCTCACACACTGCGGGTACCTCTCCAATGCAGCATCCAGCACAGCAACGATAAGTTCTGTGTGAGTCCAGCCCAACTTTAAGGCCATAATCACTAAGTCGCTGTATGTTCCCAGTCCAGGCAGGGGGTTCATCTCGATGAAGTAGGGCATTCCCTCCGGGCTGACCCGGAAGTCCAAACGGGCGAAGTCCCGGCACCCTAGAACCTTATAGACTCTGAGGCTGGCATCTGCTAACATATCCAGCACATCTTGTCCAAGGTCGGCAGGGCACCGATAATCAACCAAGCTAAGGTAATCACGTTTTACTTCGAGTGAATATATAAAGCACTCCTCTTTCTTTTTAGGCACTACACGCATCATACCTACTACTTTGGGTGGGGTGTTACCAATAACACCCACAGTTACCTCGTCACCAGCGATAAACTTCTCAATCATTACCGGCTGGCGATAGTACCCCAATATTTTACCCGCCTCTTGCCGTGCCTGTTGCACGCTGTATATTAGAGAAGAGAGCCGAATGCCCTTACTTGAGCCTTCATACGCAGGTTTTATAATAGCCGGAAAGGGGAATCCATCCCAAGATGTTCGCTCCAATTCTTCCTTGCTCGCTATTACCAGCCACTGCGGAGTGATGATACTATCTGCCGCCACCAACTTCTTAGTGGTAGCCTTATCCAGACAGACTGCCAGACAAAGAGGGTCAGAACCGGTATAGGGTATGTCTAACATCTCCAAGATAGAAGGAACCTGGGCTTCTCGGCTGCGGCAATTGCCTCTGCCCTCAGCGATGTTGAAGACGATATCAACCTTGTTTTGCCGGACATTGTCCAGAAATTGCATACCACCACCGAGCTTGATGACCGAGTGTCCTTTTGCCTCCAGAGCCAATGCTATAATCTCCACTGTCTCCAAGGAATCGTATTCCTCAAGGGCATCCTCTGGACTATTTTGCTGCAACGGCATTCCCTCTCTAAGATCGTACGATAACCCTATCCGCATCTGTGGCTCCTTCCATTTCCAACTTCAGTCCTGTCTCAGCAAGCAGACTGTCCATGTCCCCGATAACCGGGGTTTCTACCCTAACTTTTCCTCGGATGGTCTGGGGATTGGGATTGCGATAGCGGTAGACATTGCCTTCGTAGTTCCTAAGCAGTAGCTCATCCTCCGTCTGAGATAGAACGTAGTTTGGCTGCAGCGGCACCTTGCCACCGCCATGAATCAGGTCTATTACAAAGGTGGGTACAGCCAGCCCTGACGTATGTCCACGCATCCCTTCGATTATTTTCATGCCGGTCTCCACCGGCGTACGCAGGTGCTCAGTCCCCTGCACCTCATCACACTGGAATAGATAATAAGGACGCACCTTTATCCTGAGCAGATCTTGGCAAAGTTTCAGCATTGCCCCAACAGTATCATTAATACCACGCAACAGAACTGTTTGGTTGTTTACGGGAATGCCGCTACGCAACAATCGGTCGCACGCCCCAGCTGATTCCGGAGTTATCTCACGATGGTGATTAAAATGGGTGTTGAGCCATATGGGTCCATATTTCGATAACATATCACATAGCTCATTATCAATACGCTGCGGCAGTACTACAGGAAACCTGGTGCCGATACGTATAATTTCAATATGTCTTATGGCTCTTATCCTAGAAAGAATATTGCCCAAGCGGCGGGTGGAGAGTGTCAGTGGGTCACCACCAGATATAATGACATCTCTAACAACTTCATTCCGGCGTAAATACTCCAGCATAGCTTCTATCTCACTGTCAGTGCGCACCCAGCCTCCATGTCTCCATTCTCGCTTGCGGGTACAGTGGCGGCAAAGCATCGGACATATGTTGGTAAGCACCATCAGGACCCTATCAGGGTAGCGATGAACCAGACCGGGAACCACGGAGTCCCTTTCCTCCGCCAGCGGGTCCTCTAGCCCCATTGACCCCATGGTAACTTCCAGAACAGAAGGAACAGCCTGTTTCCTTATCGGGTCATCAGGATCATCAGGGTTAATAAGCGAAAGATAATAGGGGGTTACCGATAAGGGATAGCGACTTGTAACTAGGCTAAGCTGTGACTGCTCCTCGCTTGATAAAGGAATAAATTCTCTTAGTCGGTTGACAGTTGTTATTCTATGGCGAAAGTGCCACTTCCAATCATTCCATATGCTGTCTGGAATACATCCTAAACATCTATGTCTACTATAAGCAGCAGATTTACCAGGGGGATCTTCCTCAAGCTTTACAATAACGCTAGACCCACCAGGAGGTTCCTCTCTGTCTTCCCTTCTAACCTGGCTTGCAGAGGAGCACTCCTCCAGTACGCTTACAGGTTTACTATTAGTAGCCACCGATGTTGTTTTCACCTTATTACTTTTCCCGCTCCTTCCTTATAATTAAATAATTAATATTAAGCTACGTTACGTTAAAACATTCTAAGCTTGTACTTGTAATAACCAATTATTCCTGTTATAATATCACGGAATTATAATTCCTAAATGCACATTATATATCACATACCCCAACTGTCAATAGGTCTTAAACAAAAAATAAAATATTTTTGAGGAAAATTTCATAAGGAGTTATCAGTATGGGAGGCTGGAAATTTCTGACCAATCATGCCCTAGTTTTATGTTTAATCGCCCAGCAGCCACGAATTACTGCCCGAGATATTTCTTTAACGATAGGTATCACGGAAAAGGCAACGCGTAATATTATCAATGCTCTTGAAGATGATGGCTACGTCACCAAGAAAAAGGAGGGACGGCGCATCAGATACAGGGTTAATCCTGACTTGCCAATGCGTCATGAAATGCAACAGGATAAGGCTATAGGTGACCTTCTAGAGATTCTTGGTTGGAAGCCTAGAAAAAGGGGAAAGTCGACCTAAACATTAGCTAATCCCTATTTCAATTATTGCAGGAAGCCCACTGATGCTGATAGTGCCTGCAAACATGTAGACATTCACAAATTGGCAAGAAAAGACTTGCAGAGTAAACTCGCTCTAAGCAACTTCTACTGGCATCACCGTAGAAAATACATAGCTGGCTCGGTTCCTAGTTCTTCCAACAGACGGAATGATGCTCTCGATCTTACCAGCTTTGAAACTTCACTGTCGGGATCGTTGAGATCCCCAAAGTGTCTGGCACGAGCCGGGCAACATTCTACACACGCCGGTTCCAGCCCTTTATCCACCCTATGAAAACAAAGGGTGCACTTCTCAACCACACCCCGTTGGTGAGACTCTGCATCAGAGCTGCCGACAGGGAAAGGAGGTGCTTGCTGGGGGACGTCCTTACTAAAAACGCGCGCCCCATAGGGACAGGCCACCATACAGTATCTGCAACCGATACATTTATCCCAGTCTATAAGCACCACCCCATCCTCGCGCTTATAGCTGGCACCGGTCGGACACACTTTCACACACGGGGGCTCTTCACAATGCTGACAACAATGCTGGCAAGATACAGGTATAAACTCCATTGAGAGGTGAGGATAGGTTCCCTTAGGCGTCTCCTTCCCCAAACCGCCATGGGTCAGCATTCTAAGCCAGCCCAGCCCCAAGGGTACATTATTCTCCAATTTACAGGCAACAACGCAGGTGTTACAGCCTATGCACCTTTTCAGGTCTACTACGATTCCGTATCTCTTTGTATTTAACATCTATAATACCTTCCCTACCTGAACCCTTACATCATGGACGTTGAAGTTATCTAAAAGAGGATTCACCTTTCCATGGGTAAGCTCTTGATGATGACCATTCTTGTAGTGTCTTGGCCACCACCCCTGCTGAATATTGACCACGCCAGGTCTTAACGCCTCTGTAAGCTTCGCTTGCAGTACAAGCCTACCCCTGTCGTTAAAAACCTCCACTACATCACCTTCTTTAATATCCCTGGCTTGAGCATCAACCGGATTTATCTCGCATGTTGGCTCAGGATTGAGCTCCTGAATCCAAGGCATATTTGCAAACTGGGAATGGATTCGCCAACGACCATGCTGACTGTTCAGGATTAAGGGATAGGTTGCAGCCAGAGGATTATCCGGCCCGGCTTCCAAAGGCCACCTGTGGCGAGGTAACTCCCTACCAAACTGAGCCCATTTTTCAACGTAGAATTCCGCCCTGCCGGAAGACGTAGGGAACTTTTGGTAGGCTATATAGGGTTTGGGAAACAGTCGCGCCCCTCCAACCTCCTTCAGCCCTTCAAAAGTCACCCCTCGCTCCCTGTAGCGAGGGGCATCAAGAAACTGCTGAATTTGGTCTGCAGCAGTCCCCGCAAAGTATTGACCGAAACCTAAACGCTGGGCCAGCTCCTGCCAGATCTCAAAATCGGGCTTGCTCTCACCCATTGGCTCAATAACCTTACCTCTATAAAGAAGGTAAGGCATAGAGGCACTCATCACTACATCCTCCTCCTCAAACCAATGGGCAGCAGGAAGCACAATATCAGCATACTCCACAGTATTAGTCTGCATTAAGTCGGCTACCACAAACAACTCGATTTCAGGTAGCATCTGCTCTATCCACTTCCTACGGTTCGGTAATTGATTAAGCATATTGCTGCAAGTAACATATAGCGCCTTTAAATGATAAGGCTCTTTGCTGTCCGTGTCATATAGACGGGCTATACTGGTTTGTGTCGGCCGGTTACCGGTTGGGTACCGCCAAACGGTATTCATTGGAACCGCACAGGAATACCCCTGCTGAATGGTTCCGGACTTACCCACATTCCCAGTGAGAGCAAGCAAGGTAGCCAGCGCTTGACCTAATACAATACCTTCATAGTACCGATCAGGGCCGAATCCGGGCAGAATGCCCCCCGGCTTTATTGTAGCCAGATCAACAGCAAGCTTATGTATGGTCTCTGCAGGGATTTCGGTCAGTTGCTCGGCCGCCTGAAGGGGATACTCCCCTGCCACATCAGTGATAAGCTTGAAAGCAGTATCACACTCCATCCCCCCAACGCTATGGGTACCAGTAAGCTCGGGGCAAACACCCGGCTCATCGTGGAAACGAGCACAATCAGTCACGGTATCCCATACTACATACCTCTCATCGGAGCTGTCCCCAGAAATATCCTTCCCACGGAGGAACATCTTGGTATCCCGCCTCACCAGAAATGGAGCAACAGTCTTATTGATTACAAACTCCTTATCAATCAGCTCCTCTTGAATAACCACATTAATCATCGCCAAGGCCAAGGCAATATCGCTGCAAGGTCTTAGGGGTACCCATGTGTCCGCCTTAGCGGCAATGGTAGTGAAGCGAGGATCAATTACGACTAGTTTCGCCCCTTTCTCCATCGCATCGAATATGAAGCGGATATCCTGAACCTTGGTCTCTCCAATACTTCCCCCCCATACAATGATCATCCTCGCATTGACATAATCCAATGGCTCATTACCAACATTGGCCCAGAAATGTCTTCCACCAAAAACGGACAAATAACCTGAGGGGACAGCCATATCGAACGGCTGGAACACGCTAACGCTGCCAAACAGCCCGCTAAATTTGTCTGCGATGGGCACGCCGTTCAGGACCCCGTAGTTCCCACTACCAGCAAAGATGCCAACATGCTGGGAGCCGAATTTCTCCTTAATCTCCTGGAACCGCCCGGCTATGGTGTCCAACGCCTCATCCCAAGTGATACGCTGCCACTTCCCTTCACCACGTTGTCCCGCTCTCTTCATCGGGTACTGCAATCTGAAAGGGGAATATACCGACTGTACATGAGTCAGCCCCTTCATACAAACTCTATTACTATACTCCGGGTCCGGCAGAGGTGCCGGTGCTACCTTAACCAACTTACCATCACGTACTGTCGCTAAGAGAGAGCATGTTTGGAAACAATTTGGCGAACACGCCGTTCTAACCACCTTCTCTTCAGCCATGTAATACTATCCCCCTCACTCGGAATCCTTCTTCGTCACTCAAAATTATCAAAGCACACTATAAATAACTATCTACCAGCGACTCTCCCGGTAGCGGTTTTCGCAGTCCGGCAACTAAGAAGGTATAACGCAGGAAAAATGTCCCTACCAACACCAAAAAAGCTGAGACAAAAGACATCACCTGGCCAAAGCTCGTAAGGGAAAAGATGAGTGGTAAGGCTAACCCAAACCCTATCAAGCCAAGCCAGAAGGCAAGACTGAGCTTACCCGCCACCAGCAGGCGGACTGACTCCGTCATCAACGGGACTGAACTATGCATAATCGCCAGATAGAAACCGATCATCACCAACTCAATCACCAGCAGGTATACCTCGATTTGTCTAATAAGCCCTGCCTGAGCAGGTCCTACATCAACCCCAAAAAGCCCTCCGATAAGAGTAGTCGCCGCAATACCTGCCGAAAGTGAGGAGATAACCCAAAGAATCGGTAGTAAAGGCGTGTTCCAAAATGGCCTAGCTTTTACCACACCCATGAGGAGCCCGGTATAAGCAGCCGTGGCAAAAGCGAAAATTACCCCCAGCACCCCCACCACATGACTAGCCATGGAAACCCCATACCAAGGGGAAAAACTCACGTTAAAAGAAATATAGGCTGCTCCCAGTAGTAAAAATAGTGTCAGGATTACAACACCAACAGATATCATTGAGGTTGTATTAGAGACCAATCGCCAGGCTCGCCAGGGAACCCCGAGGTCAGCTAGTAGCAAGAGCGACCCCAGCCCGACACTCAATAAACCAACCCAAGCCCCCACATTGGACAATTCGGCATATTGCCCTTTGCTAACAAGATTCAGAAAGACAGGCAATCCGAATGATCCGGCACCAATCCCACCCAAGAAAAGGTACAAAGCAATCTTAAGCCCCCAAGCCGGCTCTTTTTTCTCTAAGGCAGGTCTTACCCCGTTAAGGTCTGCTCTATTCCTATGTCCTATATTTACCATGTCTCACAACCTAAGCAGAGAAACGGTTTCGGCTCCAGGCTCTGGAACCTCCTGTTCCACATACCTCAAAAATGCTCTTACCAGCTCACTGCGAACCACCACCAGATTATTCAGTGACGACTTCCAAGCCAAGGACACTGCTGGCATAAGCCCTCGGCCAAATAACTCTAAGTATCCCACTTCATCAATGACCACAAACTCACACGCCTTCCCCACCGCCCTTTCAATAGCATCAATGCCAAATGCTATACCCTCCCAGCTAATAACATAAGCACCAACTCGCTCCCCATCAAGACAACCGTCACCCGCCAAGCGTGCAAAAGGCATTTCTTCACATGTTAGAAGATCAACTACATCATAACCTATCCGCCTGGTATCCAAGCGCACCTCCGGTGAGAGGATGCCGCCAACACTACAACCACATTCTCTTAAATAACTAATATATTCACTACACCAAGTTGTCTTGCCCGAGCCTGGTCCCCCCGCAACCAGAACATTCATTCAGAAGCCCCCTGCATAAGTGACTCCCGCAATAGCCCAACATAAGACCACAACAGCCGCAGCACCTACATAATAGAGTTTAGGCTGTCTGTTCCTAAGCTCTGAAAACCTAGGCCGGAGCCGGCTACCCACCACGTACCCTGCGAGAACTAACAGCGTTCCTACTACAGCCACACCTGTGCCATCAACTAAAGCTTGATAGACCCTTTCCTGAAACCCTATCCCAGCCCAATTCCCCATACCCGCTATAGACGCCACGATGGCGTAAAGTATTATGCTTAGATATCCAGCCATAACTCCTGCCATAACACGAGCTCTGACACTATACCGGAAACTTCTAAACAGGGGGACAGCTATAAGGCCGAAAGCCACTGCCTCCAGCATAATCGCCGTAGCCGGGTTAACCACGAACTGAGAAAAAATAGAAGCCTTAAGGATAATGGCATCTAACAGTTTGAAAAGAGCCGCAACCAAGCCAACTCCCACCAATAGAGTTGCCCGCCCACCAACAGCCACAAATGTTGTCATTATTGACAAGCCAATGCCACCCATAATAGCTCCCTTATAAGGGAAATGGACGAAGTGCAGAAAGCCACCCAGAGTTGCTTCTAAAAAACCCCAAATCGAGCCAAAAATGACCACAAAAATGATCATATCAACCAGAGTATTTCCCTTTCTCTCCGACTCCCCGAACCTATAAAACATAAAGCACAAACCTCCTGCAGTTGTGTTTACTAATCAATAATTTAATTTACAGCACACCCCTTGACAGGCCCTCCCCTCACCAGAACCACAAGTTCAAATAAGCAACCCCGCTATCCTGAGCTAAATAGCCCCCCAGGTAATTATCTACCGAGCTTCACACCTTGCTTATTTTGCACTGGACGGCTCGCATTGTAACACCACCCTGGAAATCACAAGTCTCAGGCTCATCAGGAAAGAGCTGCCCCACGCCTGACTCCCACACCCCGAATAGGTATGGGTCCTCCCCGGACCTTTCCGGGAACCACCAGCCATGCTCTGCATGAACTACCTTCGGGTGAATCCCGTCAGTCAGCTCAGCCCTCTGCTTTATCTTCCCCTTGGGCGTCTCTATGTAAACCCAATCACCACTACTAATGCCATGTTCCTTTGCCGTATCAGGATGCAGCTGCATAATAGGGTCTGGATGGCGCTCCCGCAGCCTCGGCTGCTCCCTAAGACACGAGTGGTTGAATGTCCTGACTCGACCTCCAGCAATCAATATCAGGGGATAATCCTCCGGGCTGCCGGTAACCCCGGGGATTTGAGGAAGGTCGCTATAGTGAGGTAATAGCTTATATCCAAGCTCCTTTAATATACTTGGCAGTAACTCAACCTTTCCTGACAGGGTTGCGAAACCGCTCTCCTCATACTGCTTATATTTACGAGGTGGGCGCAGGCTCCTCTGATCCCCAACCCACCTGACCGTCCTGACAGTTTCCTGGAAGCTAAGACCTGTCGGTTCTAAATACTTGCTGTAGAAAGCTTCAAGGGTCTCAGGCCAATATGCTTCCTGTCCCAGGCGTATCCCCAAGCCTCGGCACAGGTCATAATCATTCCTCCGCTCATACTTTGGCTTGACTGCCTGCTCACCAATCGACCTGTAGTACCCTTCAGGATCCATGTAGGGCTTCTCAAACATGTCAGTGATTGGAAACACATAGTCAGAAAGCATCGCACTAGGGGTCAGGTAGTGGTCAGCAGTAATGTGCAGCGCCAGCTTGTCGCTCTTCAATGCTTGGTAGACCCTCTTATAGTTAGTTCGAGTAACCAAGACATTCATACCGAAATTCAACAGTGCTTTCACCGGGTAAGGCTCCTCGTTAATGATAGCATCCCATAGAGGACGGGGGCTAACATTGGGGTACAATGCCATTGGTTTACTATAGCCATTCTCACCATATACCTTATGCAAAGCCTTATGAAATAGCTTCAACGCCCTTAAGGACATGATTGGAAATATATCAGCATCAACCTTATCCCTAGTTCTCAGGGGGTGCTCAAATATCTTGTCAAAGTGCATATTCTGGTCATGGGCATAGTTTAAAGGTGAAACCAGCACGTCACCACCCTTAACATCCAGATTGCCAGTAATGGCGCGCATGATACATTTAGCCAAATTTACCGATAGGGTTCGCCCCCTTCCCAACTGAGAATGGGTCACCCCCCAACAGGTGGCCATACTCGCAGGAGCGCTGGTAGCGTAAATCCTAGCAACCTCGGCAATCTTCTCCGCCGGCACCCAGGTAATATCCTCTACCACCCGAGGTGGATAAGCCTTGATGAATTCCCTGACCTCATCAAAGCCCAGACACCACTTATCCACAAACTCCTTATCATAGAGCCCCTCTTCAATGATCACATTTAACATCCCGTAGGCCAGAGCACCGTCGGTCCCCGGTTTTAGCTGCAACCATATATCTGCTTGCTCCGCTGTTTTGGTTCTTCTAGGGTCAATAACTATAATCTTTGCCCCCCCCCTCTTAAGCTCTAAAAAGTGGCTCCACGCTGAGGGAAAGGCAGCGAACGGATTTGCCCCGAAAACCACGGCACACTTCGTTACACCGGGTCGCCCCATTTCAGGAACTGTGTCACCACCATAGACGGCAACCTCTGTTACAATCTGAGGTTGGTAACAATTCTTGGTTGAATCAAAAATGTTTGGTGTGCCAAAGAGGTTAGCCCACCGGACCATCGCATCACACTGCCGCGTACCACCGATACCGACCAACATAGCCGCCGCCTCCGGCCCATAATCACTCCTTATATCTGCCAGCTTCCCCGCCACCTCGTCCAGGGCCTGTTCCCAAGATACCCTCTGCCACTTACCCTCTCCCCTTGCTCCAGCCCTCTTTAATGGATAGTTGAGACGGTTTGGGTGGTCATGGTAATCCAGAGATGCCAGGACATTCTTCTCGCAGCGAAACCCTGGTCCCGGACTGCGGAAGTTCTTGTCAGATTCTACCTTGACTACCTCCCCATCCTTGACCTGCACCTGGATGCCACACACTGACACGCAAAACATACAAACTGACCTCTTGAGTTCAACATCGTCTGACACGTCTTACCTCACTTCACACCATTAGTTAAACGGAGATTATAATATTATATCCCACTGAAAGTCAACCACACGCTCCGGTATGCTTAAACCCAAGCAAAACAGACCAGTATAATACCGCACCTAATGCTTAGCCTATATTAAAAGTAGGCGAGTATACCCTCACAGCACGGATACTATCTGGGAGGTGATTAGATGCTACCTCCCAGTGTATTTGATATAATTGATGTATTCCCACGACTCCCATTATATCAGCTATATGATACAATAAATCAAGAAGACATCTATAGGCATGGAGTGGAGGATAAAATAGATATGAGTATCATTATGGGGCTTATTGGTAACGATGGAATAGTATTGGCTACTGATAGTCGTACCACATGGCAAAAAGCAGATGGATTCACCTATCATAATGATAACTCTCATAAGCTATATCAATTGACTAGTAATATAGGACTAATGACTTGTGGCTATAATAGTGGTTTTCAGCATTTTTTAGTTGACTATTTTTGCGGAGTATATATGCGAGACATGAAATCTAACATTGCGAAGTTTAAGAGTGATAAAACGTTGGCTGATGATTTTGAACTGAGTTACTTGGAGGTAGTCAATAGTTTTGCTAAAGCAATGCGGGAGGAAATTAAGCCATTTGTAGAAAGCTATAACATCTTGAAGAGGGCTGGCGGTATGGACTTTGTGTTAGCAGGATATGATAAAAATGCTGCTAAAATGTTCTCTGTAGATGTCATGGACTTAGCTACTCCATTCGCACCAAGAGAGTGCGAGAGGTATTATATCAGTGGCGTAAATGAAGTCGGTGTGTATTGGACACGTAAATTAAACATGAATGACTTAGACCTACCGATTGAGTTTCTAAAAAGGTTTGCTGTAATGGTCATATTAGAAACTATTAAAACAGATGATATGGTTGGCGAACCTATACAGTTGGCAGTTGTGGATAAGAAAGGCTACCATGATATTACTAGTGAGGTTGATAGCATCAAGCCTAATTTAGATTCAGAACACAAATGGCTGTTTGATTACATGAAACAATGGGAGAAATGAAATGTCTAAATCAAAGCCACAAAAACCATTAACCAAGAAGCGTTTTGAGGGATTACTCAGGAGAGCGGCACGGCCTGTTTCTGAGTGGAAACACCAACAAGAAGAGACAGAAACATCGGAGTCTCATCCTTCCGATGGTTGTAACGATACACATAAGAATCAAGATAAGACTGAAGGTAAAGAGGACTAACCGAGTGATTAACACCATCAATACCACGCTTGATATTGCTCCAGAGAGACTCAACAGTGTTGACATGAGCAATACCAGAGACATATTGCTTGGCGGAATGCTGTACAAATTGGTGGGCGTATCCAAGCCTTTCAATTTGGCTGTAGCTACGAAGCTCATCGGTAAAGACGATGGTCTTATCTTCTCTGGCAACCCTTTCCGCAATCATCGGAAGCAAGGTTCTGGCTTTGACATTGGGAATTACCTTTGCGATGGCATTTCCGTTGCGTTCTACCATTCCCATGACAACCGTTTTGCCCTCTGCACCACGACCACGCTTCCCTGTTCTTTTCCCGCCAATGTAAGTTTCGTCAACTTCAACCTGTCCGATAAGCGGGTTGACATCTTCAGCCATGAGCTTGCGGATTTGCCCGAACATACGCCAAGCCGTCTTGTAGGTGACACCCAATTCCCTTTGAAGTTGCTTGGCGGAAATGCCTGTTTTGGTGGAAGCCATCAGGAATATAGCGTGAAACCAGGAGCGAAGCGGAGTATCGGACTTGTGAAAGATAGTGCCAGCAGTAGGCGACACGTGAGAACCGCAGAACTTGCAGGAATAGACCTTGCGATTAGCGATTCTGTAGTGGGTAGTAACCTTCTGGCACTTCTGGCAGTAAACGCCCTTTGGATAGCGAGCCTTGAAAAGAAACTCAAGGCAGGTATCGTCATTCGGAAACTGTTTTTCAAAATCCTTGATACTGTAGGTCTTCATGGCAACTCTCCTAATCTCATTTTATACCTACAGTATAGCATAAAACCTCCGTGTTGTCAAGGGATAATTGCCTAAAAGTATGATATAATATACTAATCATACTTTAGGGAGGGGAAGTGAAATGCAAGCCAATGCCTTCAAGCACAACACCCCTAAATTCTACGGGTCAACGACTGTAGGCGAGCGAGGTCAGGTGGTTATACCTGCTGAAGCGCGGAGAGATTTTGAGATAACACCGGCTACCAAGCTACTCGTCTTCGGCAACCAGGGCCACGGTGGGCTTATGCTCACCAGGGCTGAAACCGTCTCGGAACTTATCAATACGGCTAACGGAATGATTGAAAAACTTGAGACACTGAGAAGGTCGCTAGCAGAAGAAGGTGAAATGAATGGAAGTGATTAAAGTCAAAAACCTGGTGAAAAAGTTCGGCAAGTTAGAGGCAGTGAAGGGTGTTTCCTTTGGGGTTCAGGAGGGTGAGATATTCGGTTTCCTGGGCCCCAATGGCGCGGGTAAAACAACCACCATTAACATGCTCTGCACACTGCTCGCCCCCACCGAAGGGGAGGCGATAGTCAACGGTTTCAATATAATTAAAGAGCGCGACCGGGTAAGGGGCTCAATCGGCCTGGTCTTTCAGGAACCGACTCTTGACGACTATCTGACAGCGGAACAAAACCTGCGTTTTCATGCCTATGCTTACAGCATCCCCAAGGAAACCATGGAGCCGCGAATGAAGGAGCTACTCGAAATGGTAGAACTATGGGACAGAAGGAAGGAGAAGATTGACACCTATTCGGGGGGTATGAAACGCCGCTTGGAGATTGCCCGCGGTCTGCTGCACCACCCGAAGGTGTTATTCCTGGATGAACCTACATTAGGGCTCGACCCGCAGACCAGAAACCGGATATGGAACCACATACGGGAATTACGGGAAAGGGAAAATCTAGCCATATTTATGACCACACATTATATGGAAGAGGCTGAGAACTGCGACCGCATTGCTGTTATTGACTACGGTGAGATTGTGGCCCTGGACACACCGGATAAGCTCAAGGATGCTGTTGGCGGCGACGTGGTAACAATAAAGACAGAGGATAACGAAAAAGCGGCACGCCTGCTGAAGAACCAGTATAATCTCCAGCCGAGCCAGGAGAACGGAACGATAAGATTTACCGTGCCCCATGGCGAGGAATTCCTACCTGGCTTTGTCTCCGGCTTCCCGGTACGGCTTATTTCTATAGGTCTCCACCGGCCGACGCTGGAAGATGTCTTCCTGAAACTTACCGGTCACGCCATCAGGGAGCAAGAAGCAGACCAGATGCAGAATATCAAAAGAAGAATGAGAATGAGAGGTCATTAAGCAGAAATGAGAAGGTTTTTTCATTCAATACAGGTAATAGCCCATCGAGAGTTCCTACGTTTTATACAGGACCGTGCGCGTATGCTATCCTCTTTTACCATGCCGGTTATATTCCTGACAATATTCGGTGCCGGGTTCGGCAAGCTTATCGGCCAGATGATGCCGGGGGTAGACTACCTCCAGTTCATGTATCCGGGTATTGTAGCCATGACGGTACTTATGACCTCCGTGATGTCCGGCGTATCCATTGTATGGGACAGGGAGTTCGGTTTCCTCAAGGAGGTATTGGTTTCACCCTTAAGCCGCAGTGGAATACTTCTGGGCAAAGCTACAGGTGCCGCTGGCATTGCCATCATGCAAGGGGCCATCATGCTGGTGATTGCCCCTATTGTGGGCGTCTCTCTTAACTGGGGAACGGTGCTCGGATTGATACCACTGATAATAATCCTCTCTACCACTCTATCGGCGCTGGGTCTTCTAATCGGCGCCCGTATGCGCTCCCAACAGGGGTTCCAGCTTATTATGCAGCTGGTGATATTCCCCATGATGTTCCTCTCCGGTATCTTTTTCCCGTTGACTGGCGTAGCTACCTGGCTTGAGGTGCTCTCCAAAATCAACCCGGTTACCTATGGTATTGACGCTATCCGCCAGGTCTTCTTAGGCAGCGAGGTTGCCGGGGTAACAATATTTGGCCATACAATGAGCATTGTGGAGTCGGCGCTACTGGTTCTTGGCGTGGGCATAATATTACTTGCCGGAGCCATCTGGTCGTTCAACAAGCAGGAGTAGCAGAACCCCCTACGAAGACCAGAGGGTCTGCCCAGATAGCACAAGACTCGAAGGCTTTTACTAGTTGTTTGCAAACCGCGCCTTGTCTGTGTATAATGAAAAGTAGTTTAAGTTTAGGGCATTACATACTTTAATAGATATTACCCCAAGTTTAACCAAGTATCGGATGACCCAGACTCTAACTAGAATTTAAAAGAGAGGAGGTCATCCAATGAGTTTTCAGGACAAGTCTCTCCAGTGTTCCGATTGTGGGGCTACCTTCACCTTCAGTGCTGAGGAACAAGAGTTCTTCCAATCCAAAGGCTATGTTAATGAGCCAAAGCGCTGTCCCTCATGCCGCCAAACGAGGAAGTCAGAGCGCTACGGAAGCAGCAACTACGGGTCCAGACGCCAGATGTTTCCCGCTATATGCGCCGAGTGCGGCAAGGAAACCGAAGTTCCCTTTGAGCCTCGCGGCGACAAGCCGGTCTACTGTAGCGATTGCTACCGTAAAGTCAGACTGAGCAGGTAATACTGGGGTTTGACACGGAGACATACATGGGCTGAGTAAAATTGGCCCGTGTATGTCCCTCGAAGGCACAGCTACAGACAAAGCGAAAAGCAACCAGCGAGCTAACGCTTCAGTCCGAACTCAGCACAGGTAGTCAAGGCAGTCAGCTGGGTTACGGAACCAAGCAAGAGGAGTACTAAATATGAAAATCTATGTAGGTAACCTACCCTACGACGTAACCGAGGAAGAATTACGGCAGGAATTTGAGGCTTTTGGTGAAGTGACGTCTGTTGACATCATAACAGACAAGTACAGTGGGCGACCTAGAGGATTCGGATTTGTTGAGATGGCATCCGAGTCTGAAGGTCAGGCCGCAATTACTAGTCTCAACGGGAAAACCTTAAAGGACCGGACGCTGAACATTAACACGGCTCGACCCCGCTCAGATAACAGGGGCAGTGGATTCGGCGTAGGCAGACAGAGAAGATACTAGACTGCCGGTCATAACCTATATCCTCGAGAAGTATAACAACCAGTCAAAGGGCCAGCCTCATCAGAACGGCTCACTGGGGTAGCTTCACTTCTCCAAGCATCATATCCTCCAGAGCCAGACGCGGTCTGGGTGGAGGATCCTCATCAGGATAGCCCACCAGCAATAACGTACAAACAACAATGTGTCTGGGCCAACCCAGCATCTTGGCAATCTGCCCACATCTGATTCTCTGCACCCAGCAGGTACCCAGACCCAGGGCAGTACCAGCCAGCACCATATGCTCAACAGCAATGGCCGTATTAAATTGGGCTTCAGGGATAAGCTGTTTAATGTCATCCCGGTCCTCGCTACCCATACCGAAAGACCCGGCACCGGCGGGAGCAAGCTGATGCCCTTCGGCAAAAGCGAGAGTTTCGGAGCCACAGACAATGACTACCGGCGCCTCGAGGACATGCTCAGCACCAAAGACCGTATCCTTAAAAACCTTTTCCTTCAGTGCCGGGTCTTTAACTACCTGGAATCGCCAGGGCTGCCGGTTGCGAGCCGATGGTGCCAGACGAGCTGCCTCCAGCATCTGGTCAATCACCTCGTCGGGTACCGGCTCAGGCTTGAATTTCCTGATGCTTCTCCGGCTCTGGATAGCCTCCATCACTGTAAGCATATGATGACACCTCCTAAAATACCATGAACGAGAATCCTTAACCCCCTAGCCAGCCATGATCTTCTACTTGGTAGTTCTCGCAGTCGTGCCTGCCATATTAGCACAACAGCAGGCATACCACAAAGTATGATTCAGGGTAAGACTCCGGCAAAACCCGACACAAGCCGGGGTTATTGACAAATAATGCCAACCTCTCAAATCCCACCAGGGATAACAGGTATGACAGATAGCAAAAAGTCCGGAAACCTCTATCTACCTATAAGGGTGAGGGATGAGTAGAACAACCGGCAGAAGCTGGCTTTTAGCCATTATCCTTTTACTCCTGCCCCTGTATGGCTGTGGCTCACCACCGGATACGGGAAGGGTTACCCAGGTTATTGATGGCGATACCATTACCATTGAGGGTGGTTACCGGGTAAGGTATATCGGAATTGATGCCCCGGAGACCTACCCCGAAGGGGAACCCTTCGGCACCGAGGCGCGGCAGGCTAACCGCAGCCTGGTAGAAGGCAGAGAGGTCTATTTAGAACGAGATGTGTCCGAGACAGATGAATACGGCCGTCTGCTGCGCTATGTATATGTGGACGGGGTGCTGATCAATGCCGAGCTGATAAGGCAGGGGCTGGCCCGGGCTATAGCCTACCCCCCTGACACCAAACACCAAGACTACCTGGAGCAAATGGAGACCGAGGCAAGAGAATCCGGCAGGGGGATGTGGGCAAAGTAGATATTTCAAATATTAATACCCAGACTATATATTGAAAGTAGGTGGGTGATATAATTAGGCTGATAGGGTAACAGGTGATAAGACGATGCGCGAGGCGATGCTCTACGAAAAGCTCCCGAACTCCAGGGTGCAATGCAACACCTGCCAGTGGCGCTGCACCATAGAGCCCGATAAGCTTGGTGTTTGCCGAATGTACCAGAACAAAAATGGCACCCTGTACAACCTGAACTACGCTCAGGCATCATCAATAAACGCCGACCCTATCGAAAAGAAGCCCCTGTTCCACTTCTTCCCGAACAGTCTGGCTTTCTCCCTAGGCACCTGGGGCTGCAACTTTCACTGCCAGCACTGCCAGAACTGGGAAATTTCTTCTGCTGAGACCGGGGAGCCATGGCGCAACTCTCAGGAGATTCAACCCCAAGCGGCAATAGACCTTGCCAAACACCACCACTGCGAGGGCATCGCCTGGACATACAACGAGCCCGGTATCTGGTTTGAATATACCCTCGACTCAGCCAAGCTGGCCAAGGAGAATAACCTGTATACTGTCTATGTGACCAATGGCTACCTGACCCCCGAGGCACTGGATACCATTGGACCCTACCTGGATGCCTGGCGTGTCGATATTAAGGGTTTCTCCGACTCCTTCTACCAAAGGCTGGCAAGGGTCAGCCGCTGGCGAGGAATACTTGAGGTCACCAAGCAGGCCCAAGATAAGTGGAACATGCATATCGAGGTTATTACCAATATCATACCCACCATGAATGATGATGACCAGCAACTTGAAGGCATTGCTAACTGGATACGAGCCGAGCTTGGTGAGCTAACCCCGTGGCATGTAACCAGATTCTACCCCAACCACCATATGATGCATTTGCCCCCGACCCCTATATCCACCCTTGAGCATGCCTATGACATCGGGAGAAAAGCCGGTCTCAGGTTTATCTATGCCGGTAATGTCCCCGGCCACCAGAGCGAAAACACCATCTGCTACTCCTGCGGTAAGCCCATCGTAGAGAGGTTTGGCTATCAAACCAAGGTCGTGGGTCTGGATGGGTCAAGGTGCAAGTTCTGCGGGGCAGAGCTTAACTTCAGGACACCCGAGACAAAAGGGGGGAGTCATGGTTAGGAATCCGGTTGCATCGGGGCAATTCTATCCAGGCTCACCCTCCCAACTAAAGGCGATGATTAAAGGCCTTGTTGATGAGGAGGCAGTAAAAGAGGAGGTAATCGGCCTGATTTCACCCCACGCCGGGTATGCCTACTCGGGACTGGTAGCCGCTGCCGCCATATCCAGAATCAGGTTTAAGGACACCTTTATCATTATGGGGCCTAACCACACCGGGGAGGGAAAACCGCTCAGTATTATGACACAGGGGACATGGAAAACACCCCTGGGGAGGGTGAAGATTGATTCAGAGCTGGGCAAGCAGATTCTAGCCAACTCCAGCCACCTACAGGAAGACTATGAGGCCCACCAGCATGAGCACTCCATAGAGGTTCAACTCCCGTTTCTGCAATATTTCAAGCCGGATATCAAGCTAGTGCCCATCATACTCAGCTACTCCAGCGATACCACATATAAAGAAATCGGCAGGGAGCTTGCCCAAGCCATCAAGGATTTGAACAGAGAAGTGGTAATCATAGCCTCAAGCGACATGACCCACTACGAATCACAGGAGTCAGCCAAGAGGAAGGATACCCAGGCTATAGACGCCATTCTGGCCCTAGATGAGGATGAGCTACTAAAACGCGTCAGGGAACTAAACATATCAATGTGCGGCTACGCCCCGGCAGTCAGCCTCATATCTGCGGCCAGAGAGCTAGGGGCAACCGGAGCCGAGCTGGTCGGATACCAGACCAGTGGCGACACCACCGGCGATTATACCAGCGTAGTCGGCTATGCCGGGGTAATAATAAAAGGGATGTCCCCACTGGTAAAATTAGCCAAGACAGCGGTGGAAAGCTCCATAAGGGGAGCCAGGGCCCCCCAGCCAGAAGAGCTTACCCCTGAGATGAAACTTAAGGCCGGGGTCTTCGTCTCCATTCACAAGCTCGGCGAGCTGCGAGGCTGCATCGGCACCTTCGAGCCTACCAGAGATAATGTGGCTGAAGAAATCACCGCCAACGCCATAAGCTCAGCCACCAGAGACCCCCGCTTCCCACCCGTCGCTTCCAGCGAGCTTGAAGACCTTACCTACAGCGTGGATGTCCTGACCAAGCCTGAGCCGGTAGAGAGCCAGGATCAGCTGGACCCCAGAAAGTACGGGGTTATAGTAGAGTGCGGGGGCAGGCGGGGTCTGCTCCTACCTGACCTCGAGGGGGTAGATACGGTAGACTACCAGATTGACATCTGCCGCCAGAAAGCCGGCATAGAACCCGATGAACCAGTAAAGCTGTACAGATTTGAGGTGAGGAGATATAAGTAGGGGGGATTAGTATAAGGAAAAAGAATCTAGGAGGGTATGATGATTACTCTGCAAGGCATGCAATTAAAACAAAAGGGGTATACCCTATATCTGACTAGTGCCACAGTGGAAGAAATTAAGAAGTGGTTTGATGCTGGTAATGTCTATGCCGATATTTGGAAGAGAGAAAAAGAAGAAGGTTATCAAAGGGAGCCCAATAAGACAAGGTTCAAAGAAATCGCGGAATATCTAGAGGGGAAATTGGAGATTGAAGAAACCCTGTTCCCTAGTTCTGTAATCCTAAACATACGGCAAAAAGGAACTATAGAATTCAAAGCCTTCGAAAAATCCCAGAGCAAGAAACCTATAGAATCGGGCGAGATTCTAATTGATGACGAAGCCTTGCCTTTTTGTGAAGTTGACGGACAGCACCGTGTACGAGGGTTGATTGAAGCATATAAAGAACTCAAAGAAAAACAACTAGACGATTTCGAAGAGATTAAATCTTACCCGGTCCCGCTTACAATTATTGAAGGGCTAGACCGCCCCACAGAAGCAATTCAATTTGTTGTAATAAATAGCACTCAGAGAAAAGTTGACCCTGCTTTAGCGCTGAGAATTCTTTATAAACGTTGGAGGGATAAGGGTGAAAAATTAGAGTTCTTTTTAAGGAGGGGAAAAGCTTGGCGGCTTTATGCAGTGGACATATGTAACCATCTTAATTCTGCCGTAGATTCACCTTGGTGTGACAAAATTATTGCACCGGGGGACGAACGCAAGGGCCGAGTAATAAGTGAACAAAATTTTGTAAACACATTGGAAACAGTTTATTCCAAAATGGAACGTGACGAAATAAAGAGTTACTTACCTCTGTACTGGAAAGCTATTGCAAGCGCAAGTCTATGGCAAGAATGTGTGGGTGAAAATGCTAAGAAGTATTCCTTGCAACGCACAAACGGAACTAGCGTTCTTCATTGGTTGTTTCCTTTTGTCTACTTCAAAAGCAAAAGTCTCGGCGGTGTTAAGCTTAAAACATTTATAGAAACCCTTAAACCTATAAGAAAAAAGTGGCTCCCATTATTCTGGGAAAGAGGCGGGCAAGCAAAATTATATACCAGTAGAGGCAGCCAACAAGAACTTGTAGATAAGATGATTGCATCCACTCTCCCCGGTAAAGAACTTAAGCTAGCGAAATTTAAAGGTCTAGAGGGTAGTAAGGAAGCAAAAATCTGGGATACTGCTTCCAAGCTCCTCTCGCTACGGCTATACCATTTATTTACTAGTGAAAAATTAAGTAGCATTGATGCTGTAGCTACAGGAGTTTATGTTTTCTATTCGTTTACAAAGCAGAAATTCTATGTGGGGCGCTCAGAGAAAGCCGACCTAAAATCACGACTACAGAATCATTTTCAGAATAAAGAGAATGAGTATCATATTTTTAACTACCGTTTATGCAAAGAGCCTAAAGAAGCACATGATTTCGAGTGTGCACTATATCACTTATTACCTAATCACCCCTACTCTTGAATAAAGACCATCCTAGCGCTTTCGTTGACAGGAAGTGCCCATTTTGTTCAACTTCAGAATCATCTTAGCACAAAGAAAAGGGGAGAGAGCGACGTTACCATAAGTCTGACGAGGTTCCCAAATAATCTCCACGGTAAAACTATTGACAAAGAGGCAATTTTAGTATATTATAAATGATAATAATTTTCATTTAGAGCTTGAGATGAGACTTACCGAGAGAAAGGTAGCCACCAGACTAAGGCAGCACGGCTATAAGCTTACCCAACAGCGGCGGGCGGTGATTCAAACCATCATTAACAGCCAGGACCACCTGACCCCGGCTGCCATATACGAGAAGGTTCAACAGGACCACGCTGATATTGGGCTGGCAACCGTCTACCGCACCCTTGACATACTTGCCAGGCTAGAACTCATCTGTGAACTGCACACCGGGGACAGCTGCCGTAGCTACACGGTTGGCGCCCTGGGCCATCACCACCACCTGATTTGCTCCGGCTGTGGCAGGGTGGTTGACTTCCTAGGCTTCGACCTGGAGGAAGTGGAGCAAGACCTATCCAGAGAGACCGGCTTCAGAATAGATAGCCACCTGCTTGAGTTCACCGGCCTCTGTCAAGCCTGTCAGAAATAGGCGACATATGACCTCATCAAACACTGTAGTTAGGCAGTGTTATTTTTATACTCTTAATGAAAATAGTTTTCAATTAGCACAGGGGGAAAATGTTCAGACGAATAGCCAGTGAACTTGCCAGACACATCCCGTTCACCACCTTCGGGGCCATTACCGGGATTATAATCATGGTTATAATAATCTTCGCTAATGTTCTACCCCAGGTTTCCCAGGTTTCTCAAACCGTCTTTTATACCCTGCACCCACTTCATGTTCTACTGAGTGCTATGGTGACCACAGCCATGTATAAAAAATATAGTGCTGGCAAGCTCTGGATAGCGATTCTGGTCGGTTACCTCGGCTCCATCGGCATAGCCACCATAAGCGATTCTATAATTCCCTACCTGGGGGAAACGCTAATGGTGCTACCAAACAGGGAAATTCACATCGGCTTCATTGAAGAGTGGTGGATAGTGAACCCTGCAGCACTGGTCGGTATTATTATTGGCTACTTAAAACCCACCACGAAATTCCCACATTACGGGCATGTGTTGATAAGCACCTGGGCATCCCTATTCCACATCATTATGGCATTGGGTACAGCGACAAACTGGCTCACAATGCTTGGCATATTCCTGTTCCTATTCCTCGCTGTTTGGCTGCCCTGCTGTCTGAGTGATATAATCTTCCCTCTTCTGTTCGTAAAGAAGAGATTGCCCCCGCAGAATATATAGCATATAATCAACACTTGGAAGGTGGATAAAGTGAAGCTTCGCATTACCACCCTGAGTGAAAACACAGCCGCTGGCAGCGACCTGCTGGCTGAGTGGGGGCTGAGTGTCCTGGTAGAAACAGATAATGCCAACATCCTGCTTGATACCGGACAAAGCATATCAGCCAGCTACAATGCCGACATCCTCGGCATTGACCTGAATAAAATTGATAAGATTGTCCTGAGTCACGGCCACTACGACCACACCGGCGGTCTGCGCCAAGTCCTGCGCAAGATGAATAAAGGGGTAGAGATAGTAGCCCACCCCGATATATGGGCAGCCAAGTATGCCCGCCAGCAGAACCGAGCCGAGAGGTATATAGGCATACCATTCTGCCGTCAGGAGCTGGAGAGCCTTGGTGCCGCCTTCAACCTGACCACAGAGCCAACAAAAATAACCGACCGCATAATGACTACTGGTGAGATTCCGATGGTAACCGAGTTCGAGGAGATAGACCCCCCCCTGCTGGTAAAAGACGATGGCGGCTGGCAACCTGACGAGCTTCTAGACGACCAGGCACTCATCATCAGCACTGAGGCGGGGCTGGTTGTCATCTCAGGCTGTGCCCACCGCGGCATCATCAACACCCTCTATTACGCCCAGCAGCTTACCGGGATAAAACAGATACACACGGTAGTGGGCGGCTCCCATCTCACCGGTGCCTCCGAAGAGCGCGTCTGGCAGACAATCACCGCCCTGAGAGAGCTTGATGTCCAGAGGCTAGGATTGTGCCACTGCACCGGGCTACCAGCAATGGAGTTAGTATCTCAGGAACTCGGCGACAGATTTTTCTTTAATAACGCCGGTACCAGAATCGACCTGTCATAAGGAGACGATGACGAATCTTTCAGTCCAACTAGCCCCCAAGAATAAACAGGGGTTATCGCTAACCAACCCGGTGATGACGGCTTCAGGCACCTTTGGCTACGGCACGGAGCACAGCCAGCTGCTTGATATCCAGAAGCTGGGGGCTATCGTGTGCAAGGGGACCACCCTTGAACCCAGAGAGGGTAACCCCCAGCCCAGACTCGCCGAGACAGCCTATGGCCTGCTTAATTCGATTGGCTTGCAGAACATCGGCGTTGAAGCCTTAATCAGGGAAAAGGCACCAATCTGGGCAGGCTGGCAGGTGCCGGTCATCGTTAACATCGCCGGTGAAAAGGTTAACGATTACGCCCGGCTAGCCGATAGGCTGGATGGGGTAGCCGGAGTCAGCGCTATTGAAGTAAATATCAGTTGCCCCAATATTAGAGCCGGAGGGGCCGAGTTTGGTGCCAGCCCCAAATCAGCCGCCGCGGTAACCACCGCTGTCAGGAGAGCAACCTCTCAGCCGGTACTGGTCAAGCTCACCCCGAACACCAGTAACATAGTCGAGGTAGCTATGGCCGTGGCTGAAGCCGGAGCCGATGCCATCTCCCTCATCAATACCCTAAAGGGAATAGCCATAGATATCACCAGGCGCAGACCCCTGTTGGGTAATATAATCGGCGGGCTATCCGGACCGGCAATAAAACCGGTGGCACTATGTATGGTATATGAGGTAGCCAGAGCAGTAGAACTGCCAATTATCGGCTGTGGTGGTATTACTACTGCCAGCGATGCTATAGAATTCATTATGGCTGGAGCCAGTGCTATCCAAGTAGGCACTGCCAGCTTTACCAACCCCCGGGCTCCGCTTGATGTCCTTGAGGGAATAGAGCAATTTATGAGCAAGGAGAGGATAAACAACCTAGCCGAACTCATCGGCTCTGCCGTGTAGACAAGGTTGCAATGACCTGCTCAAAATGGTATAATACTGGAAACAGTTAAGCAAAGTAACAAATCTGAACCTTTAAGGTGGCCCAGAGAGGCTGGCAAGGGGGAAATATGAGGAAACTAAGCGGGAAGACCTCTTGTCAGCAAAGGCAAGAGGCTTTTTAATGACTAAAAAAATTATAATGACCCCGGACGATATCAGGCGAACGCTGGCCCGTATCGCTCATGAAATCATAGAGCGGAACAAAGCCATTGAACACCTGATACTGGTCGGCATGCACACTCGCGGTGTGCCCCTAGCCAGGCGGCTGGCAGCTAACATAGAAGACTTTGAGGGGATAGGAATACCCGTAGGCACTCTGGACATCAGCCTCTACCGAGACGACCTTGCCTCGCTGGATCTGCAACCCACCGTTAAACGCACCAACATTCCCGCCGGTATTGATGGCAAATCCATTGTGTTAGTTGATGATGTTCTATATACCGGACGCAGCACCCGTGCTGCCATGGACGCCCTCACTGACCTGGGGCGACCCCGCTCAATCCAGCTAGCCGTGTTTATAGACCGCGGCCACCGCGAGCTACCCATAAGGGCTGACTATGTAGGCAAGAACATACCAAGCTCCAGACACGAGGAGATAAAGGTTCAACTGGAGGAAACCGACGGCATAGACGAGGTAGCCATCATCCCCATGCCACCGACTAAGGAAAAGCAATGAAGATAACCCAGCAAAGGGATAACCCCGCTCTACTAATAAAGACCGGAGCACCACCGGCCACAGCAATATGGCAGCATCACCATGTTCTCGACCTTGACGATTTCACCCCGGAGGAGATAGGGCTTGTCTTCCAGATAGCCGATGCCATGAAGGAGGTCTTATCCCGACCAATCAAGAAGGTGCCAACCCTCCGCGGGAAGACCATCATAACCCTCTTTTATGAAGCCAGCACCAGGACTAGGGTATCCTTTGAGCTGGCTGCCAAAAACCTGAGTGCCGATGTAGTCAACCTGAGTGCCTCAACCAGCAGCGTAACCAAGGGGGAATCCCTGGTTGACACACTGAGCACACTGCAAGCACTGGGAGCCGATATAGTGGTAATGAGACACCCGCTATCAGGAGCTCCCTACATCGCCACCAAACACACGGAGGCAAGTATAATCAACGCCGGAGATGGCTGGCATGCTCACCCCACCCAGGCCCTCCTTGACCTTTATACCGTTCGCGGTCACAAAGGAAGCCTGAAAGGACTCAAGGTGGTTATCATCGGGGATATCAGGCATAGCCGCGTTGCCCGCTCCAACATCTGGGGGCTAACTACTACAGGAGCAGAAGTAACCCTGTGCTGTCCGTTCACCCTCTTACCCATCGGCCTGGGCAGCCAACATCACCAATTCCCCCGGGTCAACATCGAACCAGACATTGAGCTTGCCCTTGGTGGGGCCGATGTGGTAATGGCGCTACGCCTGCAAGCAGAAAGGCAGCAGGGTGGCTTACTGCCCAGCATCCGTGAGTATATCCAGCTATACCAGCTGACAGAGCCAAGGCTGAACAAGGCCAAACCTGATGCCCTGGTTCTCCACCCCGGCCCGGTAAACGAAGGGATTGAGATTTCCCCGGCCGTAGCTCACGGCCCGCAATCAGTCATCAATGAGCAGGTAACCAACGGAGTAGCAGTACGCATGGCCCTGCTTTACCTGCTAGCCGGGGGTAAAGAGGAATGAAGCCCTTACTTATCCAAGACGGTCATATAATTGACCCCAGCCAGGGGATAGACGAGACTGGCAGTTTGCTCATCACCCAGAGCAAAATCTCATGGCTGGGCAAAGGAGAAGCAACCCCACCCCCCTCAGATTATGACATCCTCCCTGCCCGAGGGCTGATAGTCTGCCCCGGGTTTATTGACCTCCACTGCCATCTCAGGCAGCCCGGCTTCGAGGAGAAGGAAACTATCGCTACCGGAACCCGGGCCGGAGCCAGAGGTGGCTTTACCACCATCTGCTGTATGCCCAATACCACCCCCCCCCTGGATAACCAGCCTGCCATAGAATATGTAAAATCAAAGGCGGCTGCAGAAGGCGTGATTCGCGTCCTGCCCATAGGCTGCGTCTCCAAGAGCAGGAAGGGGGAGGAGCTAGCCGAGATAGGTGAAATGGCCTCAGCCGGTGTGGTGGGTCTCAGCGATGATGGCGAGCCGGTAGCAAACCCCCACCTTATGCGCCAGGCACTGGACTACAGCCGTGCCTTCAACCTGCCCGTTATCAACCACTGCGAGGATACAGCCCTCACCGAGGGGGGACAGATGAACGAGGGCATAATATCAACCAGGCTCGGCCTCCACGGGATACCTGCCGCCGCCGAGGAGATTATGGTCGCCCGTGACCTGGCCCTCGCCCAGCTTACCGGGGCCTGGTTGCATATCGCCCATGTCAGCAGTGAAGGTTCAGTTGAGCTTATTCGCCGCGCCAAGGAAAAGGGCGTTCAAGTTACTGCCGAGGTTACGCCGCACCACCTGACCCTGACCGAGGAAAAGGTCTTTGGCTACGATACCAATGCCAAGGTAAACCCGCCCCTGAGAACCGGGAGGGATATTCAGGCCCTGATTCAGGGGCTCAGGGAAAACGTGATTGACATTATTGCTACCGACCATGCCCCCCACACCGAGGCCGAAAAGCTGTGTGAGTTTGCCCTCGCCCCCTCCGGCATCAGCGGTTTGGAAACCGCCCTGGGCAGCCTTATGAGCCTGGTGCACAACGGGCAACTAACCCTGCTGGCTCTTGTCTCCAAGCTTACCCAAGAGCCAGCCAGGATTATCGGCGGTAAATATGGGAAGCTGGGGACACTGGCTATTGGAGCCACGGCTGATATTACCATATTCGACCCCAATCTGGAGTGGGTGGTAGATACCAGGGCTTTTGCCTCTAAAGGCAAGAACACCCCACTGGCCGGCTCCCTACTCAAAGGCAAGGTAATAGCAACCATATTTCAGGGAACGCCGGCCTACAAAGATGAGTCCATCAAGCTTGGAGCAAAGAGGTGAATCGTGGCTGAAAAAGCAATCCTAGCTCTGGAAGACGGCTCGGTTTATGAAGGCTACTCCTTTGGCGCCGGGGCTGGTGCCCACGGTGAGGTGGTATTTAACACCAGCATGACCGGCTATCAGGAGATGCTAACCGACCCCTCCTATGCCGGACAGATTGTAGTCCCCACCTACCCCCTTATTGGTAACTACGGGGTAAATGAGCAGGACTTTGAGTCAGCCAGAATTCAGGTTCGCGGCTTCGTGGTCAGGGAGGAGTGCCTGGAGCCCAATCACTATCTCAGCAAAAGAACCCTCCACCGGTATCTGGCCGAAAGCGGCATAACCGGGATTTACGGCGTGGATACCCGGGCTATTACCCGCAAACTGCGCTCGGCAGGGGTGATGACGGGTATTATTACCAGCGATAAAACCCCGCAGCAGGCTTTAGAGGAATTAAAGAACCTGCCTGATTACGGCTCAACCGATTTCGCCAGGCAGGTAACCACCGACGCCCCCTATCAATGGGAGCCGGACCTTGATAATGCCGATTCTCTGTTCAACATAGTTGTCCTGGACTGCGGGCTGAAATACACCATCCTGCGCATGATGCGCCGGATGGGGTGCCGGGTAACGGCTGTCCCCTGCACCATGCCTGCTGAAGAAATCCTCAGGCTAAAACCGGACGGCATTATTCTCTCCCCCGGCCCGGGTAACCCTGAGATGCTGGATTACATAGTGGATACGGTCAAGCTTATCATCGGCAAGAAGCCAATTATGGGCATATGTATGGGGAACCAGATTATCGCCCGCGCCTTCGGCGCCAGGACATTCAAGCTGAAGTTCGGGCACCGCGGGGCGAACCACCCCGTCCGCGACCTCTCCGATGGACGAATCCATATCACCGCCCAGAACCACGGTTACGCCACCGACCCCGACACCCTTCCCAATGAGCTGGAGGTCAGCCATGTAAACCTGAATGACGGCACGGTAGAGGGCCTGCGACATAAAGAGCTACCAATCTTCTCCATCCAGTACCACTCGGAAGCCTCCCCCGGCCCCCTGGACAACACCTACCTGTTTGAGAGGTTCCTAGAGATGGTGAGGGAGGATAAGTGAGCAATGAAAAAGGAATACTGTCACAGCTTTCCCCCTTTATAAAAGGGGGATTGAGGGGGATTTAACAGGTATGAAGGGGGTGAAGTAGATGGAAAGCGAAGAGAAATTTATTAACATTTTAAGGGAGAACTTGCTCCACCTTAGACATCAAGAAACCCAGAGGATGTGGTCCGCAAATGTATTTGTAGCAATTTTTGTCGGGGCATCAGCTTATTTAGGCAAAGAAGGGCTAACGGGGCTTCCATTAGCTATTCCCGTCGTTTTCCTTATAATCTCGCTTCTCTGTCTTTTGATCACCCTAAAGGTGAATTACGTATTCGCCAAAACTAAAGATGCAATTATAAAAATTTTTGACGACGGGAAAATATCTCTAGGAGAGCAACAAGATTGGGAGAAATATTTATTACTGCTGAAATCAACAGGTGGATGGGAATGCCTGAGAGTAAGGTTCTTATATATTGCTCTTTATGCTCTAGCTATAATGGCATCGCTCATTCTTATAGGGGTAGTACTAGCTAGTTAAGAGGAGTAAAGTTTGAAACCATCTAAAGTCTTAATTATCGGCTCGGGGCCCATCATCATCGGGCAGGCAGCGGAGTTTGACTACGCCGGCACGCAGGCGTGCAAGGCGATGCGGGAGGAGGGGGTAACCTCGGTGCTGGTCAACTCCAACCCGGCGACCATCATGACCGATGAGGGCATTGCCGATATCGTCTATATAGAGCCGCTCACCGTGGATATGGTTGCCCGCATCATCGAGCGCGAGCGCCCTGACGGGCTGTTGCCCACCCTCGGCGGTCAGACCGGGCTTAACCTTGCCGTCGACCTGGCTGATGCCGGCGTCCTAGATAAATACAATGTGAGGTCGCTGGGGACGCCGATACAGACGATAAGAAAGGCCGAAGACCGGGAGCTGTTCAAGCAGATGCTGATTGACATCGGCGAGCCGGTGCCACCGAGCGCCACCGTCAACACCCTGAAGCAAGCCAGGGGGATAGCCAGGAAGCTCGGGCTGCCACTGATAATCCGCCCCGCCTATACCCTGGGGGGAACGGGGGGGGGTGTAGCCACTACCCTGAAGGAGCTGGATAAAGCGGTAGCTACAGGACTGGCAGCCAGCCCTATTCACCAGGTGCTGCTGGAAAGCTCAGTAATCGGCTGGAAGGAGATTGAATACGAGGTGATGCGTGACGGCGCCGATAACTGCATCACCGTCTGTAATATGGAAAACCTTGACCCGATGGGGGTGCATACCGGCGACAGCATCGTAGTCGCTCCCAGCCAGACTATGACTAATAAAGAGTATCAGTTGCTAAGGACTGCCAGCCTCAAGATTATCCGCGCCCTCGGCGTTGAGGGCGGCTGTAATATACAATTTGCCCTTGACCCCTATAGCAATAACTACTACGTAATTGAGGTCAACCCCCGCGTCAGCCGCAGCTCAGCCCTGGCCAGTAAAGCCACCGGCTATCCCATAGCCCGGGTAGCCGCCAAGATAGCGGTGGGCAAAAGGCTTGATGAAATCCCCAACGCAGTAACCGGCAAGACAATGGCTTCATTTGAGCCGGCACTGGACTATCTGGTGGTCAAGATCCCCCGCTGGCCTTTTGATAAATTCGCTTCGGGGGACCGGATCATTGGCACGCAGATGAAGGCCACCGGCGAGGTAATGGCTATTGACAGGTGCTTTGAGGCAGCCTTGCAGAAGGCGATACGCTCCCTGGAGTTTGGCAAGAGGTCGCTGCTATGGGAAGACCGAAAATGGGAGATGGGAACAGATATCAACTCCTACCCGCTGGAACCCAGCGACCTGAGGTTATGGGTAATTATGGCTGCCCTCAGAAGGGGAATAAGCCCTGAAGAAATAACCGGGCGCACCAGGATTGACCTGTGGTTTTTGGATAAACTACGGAACATTGTAGATATGGAAAAACAATTGCTGTCTCAGACACTGACGCCGGAGCTTCTATGGCAGGCAAAACGGATGGGCTTCTCCGACGAGCAGATCGGAACCCTGGCCGACAGGCTCCCCGAGCAGGTAAGGCAGCTGCGCCATGGATGGAACATCCGCCCGGTCTATAAGATGGTGGATACCTGCGCCGCCGAGTTTGATGCCGGCACCCCGTACTTCTACAGCTCCTACGAGCAGGAGAACGAGGCCGAGCCCATCCAGGGAAACAAAGCGGTGGTTATTGGCAGCGGCCCCATCCGCATCGGTCAGGGCATTGAATTTGACTACTGCAGTGTCCACTCCGCCTGGGCATTACAGGAATCCGGATTCTCAAGCATCATGGTCAACTCCAATCCGGAAACGGTTTCCACCGACTTTGATACCAGTAACCGCCTCTACTTTGAAGCCCTGGATGAAGAAAGCCTGCGCGATATTCTAGAAAACGAGGGAGGGCAAAATACCCCCCCACCATCCATAGTCCAGTTTGGTGGCCAGACCGCCATAAATCTGGCTGAGCCGCTATCTCACAGCGGGATGCCCCTCCTCGGTTCCAGTGCCGAGGCCATCGACCTGGCTGAAGACAGGCGAAGATTCGAGAACTTTCTTAACCAGATGGGCATCCCCGAACCGCCGGGAGCCGGGGTAACCTCAACCGATGAAGCCCTCAGGGTGGCCAAGCTTATCGGCTACCCGGTATTGGTCCGCCCGAGCTATGTCCTCGGCGGTAGAGCTATGGAGATAGTCCACAACGCCAGTGAGCTAATCCGCTATATGAGCCTGGCTATAGAGCTGGATACGAAACACCCTGTCCTCATTGACAAATATCTGGAAGGGAAAGAGGTAGAGGTCGATGCCGTGGGTGACGGGGAAAGTGTGCTCATTCCGGGAATAATGGAGCATATTGAACGGGCAGGGGTGCACAGTGGAGACTCGATGGCAGTCTATCCCGGGGTCAACCTGACCAAGCCAGAGGTAGAGACCATCGTGGACTATACAGTCCGAATAGGGCTGGGGCTTAAAATCAAGGGCTTAATGAATATCCAGTTCGTTATTATGCCCGATGGCGCCAATCAAGGGTCATCGGTTTATGTACTGGAGGTAAACCCCCGGGCCAGCCGTACCATACCGTTTATCTCCAAGGTGACCGGAGTACCGATAGTAAATGTGGCGACCAAGGTTATGCTGGGGACAAGCCTCAAGGAGCAGGGCTATACCACCGGGCTATGGCCAGAACAAAGGCTGGTCGGAATCAAAGCCCCGGTATTCTCCATGTCAAAATTGCTTGGCGTTGATACCCACCTCGGGCCCGAAATGAAGTCCACCGGCGAGGTAATGGGGATTGACTATACCTTTGATGCCGCCCTGGCCAAGGCACTGCTAGCCGCCGGGATGATGCTATCGCCCCAGGGAGCCATCCTCTTCAGCATAGCCGACCGGGATAAGCCCGAAGCCCTGCCCATAATCAGGAAGTTCAATGAAGCCGGCTATAAACTCTATGCTACTGAAGGCACGGCGGCTATGATTAAGGCAATCGGTCTCCCGGTAAAGATGATAAGCAAGAAATTAAGCGAGGGGCATCCCAATATTATCGACCACATCACCGATGGGACGATAAATGGCGTAGTCAACACCATAACCGGAGGTCGCATTCCACTAAGAGACGGCTTCCAGATCCGCCGGGCGGCGGCTGAGAAACGCATCCCATGCTTCACCTCCCTTGACACCGCTAAAGCTACCGTGGAGGCTCTGGTCAATGGCACACAGATTTACAGCTCCCAACCCCTACCGAACTATCGGGCAAAGGAGTCAGCTTGAATCGAGGCAAGGCACCTATCATTGCCAACACCGAGGTCATGCCAAGGGCTTACCTCATCTGGCTGGAATCACCCCAGATAGCCTCTGAAGCCAAGCCGGGACAATTTGTCATGGTGAACTGCGGGAAAGAAAGTGTCCTTCCCCGTCCCCTCAGCATCTACAAAACAAACGAGCAAGGAATAGAACTGCTATACAAGCTGGTCGGTAAAGGTACCCGATGGCTATCACGGCGTCAAGAAGGCGAGACGGTGGAGCTGTTCGGCCCACTCGGCAATAGCTTTACTATCCACCCCCCCTCAAAAAACCTGCTTCTGGTAGCCGGAGGTATCGGCATCGCCCCGCTGAGATTTCTGGCCGATGAAGCCATCAAGCAGGGGAGGAATATTACATTAGCCCTGGGACACACACAGGGAGCCTCGTTAAACTTACTGTTACAGCAAATAACGGAAGTAAAAGCTGAAGCTAGTAAAAATAAAGTAGCGGCAAGAATCGTCCCTGTCTCTGAAGACGGCACTCTCGGTATAAAGGGTCTGGTCACCAATACCCTTGAAAATTTATGCCCTGACGCAGACCAAGTCTTCGCCTGCGGGCCACTGCCGATGTACCAGGAGATGGCACGGCTGCCCGAGCTACAAAACAAGTCGGTTCAGATTTCTCTGGAGGTAAGGATGGGGTGCGGGCGCGGGGTCTGCTACGGGTGCACGGTGAAGACAAGAAACGGGCCAAAGCAGGTATGTAAGGACGGCCCGGTATTTGACCTGGATAATATCCTCTGGAATGAGCTAGACTACCTATAACAGAAGTTTAAGGGGGGCTTCTTCCCTCCTCAGGAGGTGCATCATGGTAATCACCAAGAGGATTAGCCTTCAAAGTAACGGGAACTGTGACATTATCGATATTACGCCTCAGGTAGAGCAGCAGGTAGCTGAGGCAAACATAACCAGCGGGACGGCTACCCTGTTTGTGGCCGGCTCAACTGCGGGAATATCTACCATTGAATTTGAGTCCGGCTTGCTCTCAGACTTCCAGAATATGTGGGAGCGTAATATCCCCAAAAACATCCCCTATAACCACGACCGCCGCTGGGGTGATGGCAACGGACACTCCCATGTCCGCGCCTCACTGCTAGGAGCCTCGCTAGTAATCCCCTTCAATGACAAAAAATTAACCCTGGGCACCTGGCAGCAGATAGTCCTGGTTGATTTCGATAACCGCCCCAGGTTGAGAGAGATAGTATTGCAAATTATGGGCGAGTAGGCAATCTTGACTTCGGTTTAAAGCAAGGCTTATAATCATACTGATTCTAAGCGGCACTAGAGGGTAATAGGGTTAAAGGACCTCTCTAGAAAGGTGGTATAAAACGGCAAATCAGATAGGAAAGAGGTATCGCTGCCCCAAGTGTGGCTCTGAGTTCATAGTTACCAAGGGGGGTGACGGTACAATTAACTGCTGTGGCCAGCCCATGGAGCTAAAGAAATAAAGCAAAACCTCAAGGACTGCAATTATTTGATGTCCAATCAACTAGGTAAGAGATATCGCTGTCAGACCTGTGGTAGTGAAACACTATGCACCAAAGCCGGCGAGGGCACGGTCACCTGTTGTGGTAAGAAAATGGAAATCCAAGAACCAAGGCGAATCCCTTCCTCAGACTAGGCAAGATACCAGTAACAAGGTGTTCTATCCCCCAGCGGCAATCCCTCTGTAGCATCTAACTTCATCAAGCACCCATCCCCACTTAGTAATTGATGCCGCTTATATAATTGGAGCTAAGCATCAAGAGGGCACCCCGATAATAGCCTATTTACCCTGCAGCAGTGAGAAGAACTCGGTTCTGGTTTCTGTTTTGTTGCGAAAGGCTCCCCTGATAGCCGAGGTGATTATGTTGCTCCCTGGTTTTTTGACGCCGCGCATAATCATACACAGGTGCTCAGCCTGCAAAACCACGGCTACCCCGGAAGGCTTAAGCCCCTCCATAATGGCATCAGCAATGTCAGAGGTCATCCTCTCCTGAATCTGGGGGCGCTTGGCCACAATCTCCACCACACGAGCCAGCTTGCTAAGCCCTACCACCCGCCCACTGACATCAGGAATATAACCTATATGAACCACACCATAAAAAGGCAAAAGGTGATGCTCACACATGGAATAAAAGGGGATGTCTCTCACTATTACCATTTCCCGGTGTCCCAACTCATAGCCCACCGCCAGTTCTTCCCTAGGGTCAATATCCAGCCCCCTGAAAAGCTCGGCATACATCTCAGCCACACGCCTCGGCGTATCCACCAAGCCTTCCCTTTCAGGGTCCTCCCCGATGGCCTTGATGATAGCAACTACTGCTTTTCTAACCTCTGCCTCGTCAATCAATCTGGTCCTCCTTAACTCTTGCCATAGACCTCACGGTCAAGGCTCCTCATTGCATCCTTGTCTGTGGTAACATAAAGCTCGTGCCCCAGATACAGTATAGGGTCAACCCTGCTCAAATCCAGCGTTCCCTCCGGGGTAAAGGCTTCCCTCAGCATATGCACTGCTACAATCTCCCCCACCAACCACCTGTGGTCGCCATAAGCCCTGTCATCAACCAACCTGCACTCATAGGCAGCATAGGCAGCTTGCAGGATTGGCACGGCCGTCTTCACCGGCTCTTCTCTGGCAATATTATACCGATGAAACTTATCCGCCTCGCTACCGCTGCTGCCACCTACAGCGGCAACCATCTCAGCCTCAGTAAAGGGCAAAAAATTAATCCCGAACTCCTTACTGTCAGCAATAAGCTGATAGGTAAACCTCTTGGGAGAGACAGACACCCCGTAAAGAGGCGGTTTAAAGGAGATAGACGCATGCCAAGCTACTGCCATAGCGTTGTCCTTCCCCTTAGCCTGAGCGGTAACCACGACAGCTAATCTGGGGAGATGCTGATAGAATTCCCCTATACCCTCGCTAATCACCTTGGTCATTGACTAGCCCTCCTTAACCTCGCTGAGAATTCCTGATAGTCTTCAGCCCTGCGGGTGTCAACCCCACCCCAAAGCCTGCTCTACAGCTACTAAATCAGCCGGCAACTCCAGGAAGGGTTCAACGCTTTTCAGGGCGGTATCGGTATCCTTCAGTCCGGTACCCGTAACCACGCAAACCACCCTCTTCTGTGAGAAGTCCATCCCCTGCTGGGAAAGTTTAAAAAGCCCGGCCAGAGAAGCCGCCGAAGCTGGCTCACCAAAGATCCCTCCCTTGACAGCCATCTGCTTCTGGGCAGCTAGAATTTCTTCATCGCTAACCATATCAATAAGACCGCCGGACTCATCACGGGCAGCCACCGCCCTCCGCCAGCTAGCTGGATTACCTATCCGTATCGCTGAGGCAACAGTCTCCGGTTCCTTAACAACACTGCCCCGAACAATGGGGGCCGCCCCCTCGGCTTGAAACCCCATCATCCTGGGTTTATTCCCCGCCCTGCCTGCCTGACAATACTCCACAAAGCCCTTCCAATAGGCAGTAATATTACCGGCATTACCTACCGGAATAAACAGATAATCAGGAGCCTCTCCTAAGACATCGATAATCTCAAAGGCTGCCGTCTTCTGCCCCTCTATCCGGTAGGGATTAAGGGAGTTCACCAGGGTAACAGGGTGCTTCTCGGTTAACTCCCGCACTATGCTCAGGGCCTGGTCAAAGTTTCCGTCTATGGCGACTATCTTGGCTCCGTAGATAATAGCCTGAGCCAGCTTACCCAGAGCAATCTTCCCTTCAGGCACAACAATGATGGCGGTAAGCCCGCAGTAAGCGGCATAGGCAGCGGCTGAAGCACTGGTGTTACCGGTTGAAGCACACATTACAGCCTTACTGCCCGCCTCCAATACCTTGGCTACAGCAACCACCATCCCCCTGTCCTTAAAGGAACCGGTAGGATTACACCCCTCCAGCTTAAAGTACAGCTCGCCACAACCAATCCCTTTCTCCAGCCCCTTACACCTGACCAGAGGGGTATCCCCCTCCCCCAGAGAGAATAAAGGCGTATCAGGTGTAACCGGAAGAAAATCTTTATATTTAGCCAGAACCCCTGTTTTCATCTTCCCCCTTCCCGCAAATTATTGCCACCACCTCGATGCCCGGTCCGGTTACCAACCCCCCACAGCCTTCTCTACCGCCCACAACTTCTTCTCGTCATCCAGGTAGCTATCATCAATCTCGTTTTCAGGGTCCTCCCACAACGAGGCGACCCAATCATTCAAAGCCGCGGTCTTCAACAAATCCCTGTCCTCCTCTGAAAGCTCCCTGTTACCATCCTCATCCAAAACCTTTAATAGCCAGCAGCCCCCTGTGGTCGTAACGGTATCATCACGAATAGGCTCACTCAGTGTCTCCAGCTCGGCGCTAAAAATAAAGTCGTCAACGGCTGAGCCCAGCATCCCGTTGGCCACCCAACCCAAATCCCCCCCGCTACCCGAGGCACCATACTGGGAAAGCTCATCAGCCAGAGTGGCAAAATCCTCGCCAGCCTCCAGCCGGACCCTTACTGCCTGCGCCTGCTGTTCACTACCCAACAATATGGCTTGAATATGAGCTGTCCCTGCATCGTCGTCCCTCTCCAAGACCTCCACCAGCCAGTAGCCCACTTCCTTGGTTACCGTTTCATCATATACCGGCTGGCTTAATACCCCCACCCCAGAGTTGAAGGCATAATCACCGGGTACGGAGGTAGCCAGTAGCTCAGCCAAGGCATCCTCGGGGTGCCAGCCAAGGTCACCCCCCTCTGACTTGGAAAGGCTCTCCAGTGAAAGCTCGCCCGCCAGATTGCCAAAATCCTCGCCACTATCCAGTCCAGCTCTAACCTCGGTTGCCTGGCTTCCATCCTCCAGTAACATTGCCATCATATGCCTCTGCTCAGCGGATACCGGTACCTCCTGGTCAAAGTACTCCTCAAGCAGCCTGTCTGCCAGCAACTCTACCCTCACCACATCCCTATAGTCATCACTCAAGGGCGGGTCATGGCTTTTCAGCTTTTCCTCAACCTCCGCGCTACTGACACTAACCCCTAACCCCAGAGCCCCCTGTCTTACCAACTCATTTTGTTCGATATTCTTTACCACACCATCAACTATGCCATACATATAGTAGCTAGACTGACCACCCCCGTATACCCTGAGCATCTTTATGTAATAATTCATATCGAACTTGGTATCATTTACCTTGATTACCGCCTGGTGCAGTGGCTGATATTGATTAACATACCACCCCACCCCCACAAGCCCTAGAACAACCACAACGATGCAAATCCCTATGCCCTGAATGAGACGCTGCCTCTTCTTCTGTTGCTGCCACCGGGAAAGCTGGCGCTTGGTAAACTCGGGCCTAGGTTTCTCTACCTTCTTCTTTTTAGCCAAACCTAATCCCCCTCCCTAGTAAAATAGTCCTCCCCTGATACCCAACTTCACACCATATTTATAACGCAAAACTACAACCTTTTCAAACATAGCCCCCGCCACAAATAAAAAAGGCGAGCCTTTCTCGCCCTGGCTCATCCATAGCCCCCGTCCTACCCCTTCACACTCTTCGCTTCCTCCCACAGGGTGTTCTGCTCATCAAAGGACAGCTTGCTCAGTTCCAGCCCGCGCTGGCGGCAGAGCTCTTCCATATATGCGAAGCGGCGATAAAACCGTTGGTTAGTCTGTCTCAACGCTGCCTCTAGGTCAATCCCCAGTCGGCGGGCAATGTTAGCCAAGGTAAAAAGCATGTCACCAAACTCCTGTGTCTTCTGCCGCTGACTACCGGCTTGCCTAAACTCGATAACCTCCTCGGCCAGCCTGTCTATAATGCCATCAACCTCCTCCCAGTCGAAGCCGACCTGCGCCACCCGGTGCTGAATCTCCTGACTGTAACCCAGGGCAGGCATTTGCTTGGGCACACCAGCCAGCATAGAAGTACCGGACTCCCTCTCCTCCTTCTTGAGAACCTCCCAGTTATGTGCCACCTCGTCAGCATCCTTTACCTTTAATGTGCCAAAGATGTGGGGGTGGCGATGAATCAGCTTGGTGTTGATACCGTTGATTACATCCCCCACCTCAAATTCCCCGGCTTCAGCGGCAATCTGCGCCTGGAGAACGACCTGCATCAGCAGGTCTCCCAACTCACCACAAAGCCTCTCGGCATCCCCCTCGTCCAGAGCCTCCAGCACCTCATAGCACTCCTGAAGCAGGCTCTGACGGAGAGAGGTATGGGTCTGCTCCCGGTCCCAGGGGCAACCATCGGGGGCTCGCAACTTGGCAATAATGCCCACCAAAGAGGCGAAGCGATTGAGGTCTTGAGGTAGAGTCAATGTATCCTCCTTAAACCACCACAGATTATAACAAGCCAGCCCAGAACCAGGCAATACAAGAAAACATCGCCAGGGAGGACATTAACTCAGGAGGTTATTACCTCCGCCCTAAACCCACCGCCAGAAGCACAAAGTAGAAAAGCTGGGCTACCGCCTGGAGCAAAGCCGCCACATAGGTCAGAGCCGCCGCCGACAGAACAGCGCTGGCACCCTCGTATTCACGCGCTGAAACCAGCCCGCTAGCCTGCAGCATCTGCCGAGCGCGATTTGAGGCATCATACTCCACTGGCAGGGTAACCAGGGCGAAAAGGACTGCTGCCGCAAACAGGTATACCCCTACCCAGGTAACCGTCAGCCCGAAGCCAGCACCAAACATATAGAGTATCAGACCAAGGATGACACAGATAAAACCAAACCGGCTTCCCAGGCTGGCTACCGGAACCAGCGCGCTCCGCACCCTCATCGGGGCATAGCCCCTGCTATCCTGAACAGCATGCCCCACCTCATGAGCAACGATACCCAATGCCGCCACCGAGGGGATTCTGGCTACCCCGGACGACAACCGTAGTACCTTCCGCCTCGGGTCGTAGTGGTCGGTCAGCTGCCCCTTGGTGCCCTCAATCCCGACTTGCTTGAGGCCACTATAAGCCAACAGGGTCTGCGCTGCTTGAAACCCGTTCACGCCACCCATATTGGGCACCCTAGAATACTTCTTATAGGCCGACGTTACCCTTGACTGCGCCCAAATCATAAAGACTAGCGGAGGTAACATAAAAAGTAGATACAATAACATCTTTACTCCCCACCCCCAAAACTAGGTATAATTTTAACACAAGCCCCGCATCACCTCAAAGGCAACACCGCCCCGACGAACTGCCGCTGCCCCCGCAAAAACTCGGTGGCAGACATAGCCCGCTTCCCTTGCAGCTGAACCTGACGAACCCCTAAAAGCCCATCTCCGGTACCGATGCCAAAAGCCACCTCCGGCCTCCCCGTGGCGACCACCCGCCCCGCCTCAAGGTCTGCCTCCCCAAGCAGAGGCACCGCCTCAATAACCTTGAGTTGCCTCCCCTGCCAACTGGTATAGCATCCCGGCCAGGGATAGAAGGCGCGCACCCGCCGCCATATATCCACAGCTGGCAGATGCCAGTCAATCTCTCCCTCCTCCTTGGCAACCGAGCCAGAGTAGGTAGCTTTAGCCTCATCCTGGGGTTGAAGAGTAAGCTCTCCCCCGGACCAACGGGGCAGAACCTCCCGAAGCAACTGAGCTCCTATCCGCGACAGCTTGACCGTAAGTGAGCCAGTGGTGTCCGACGCCAAAACGGGAATCTGCGCCCTGGCTAACACAGGGCCGGTATCTAAGCCTCTGTCCATCAGCATAACGCTGACCCCGGTAAATTCATCGCCAGCCAGAATAGCTGATGCCACCGGCGAGATCCCCCGAAATCTGGGTAGCAGGGAGGGGTGAATGTTAATGCACCCGCGGCTAGGGATATCTAAAACCGCCTGAGGCAGAATCTGACCAAAGGCAGCCACCACGATAACATCAGGGTGAAGATCAGCCAGCTGCGCCACCGCCTCCGGCCTCCTCAGGCTGGCTGGTTGCACCACCGGTAGCTTCCAACCCAAGGCCGCTCTTTTCAGCGGCGGGGCAACCAGAGAACGCCCTCTGCCTGCAGGTTTATCAGGCTGGGTATAAACGGCCACTACCTGATATTGATTAAGAATTAGTTGCTCCAGAGGGGGGATGGCAAACTCAGGGGTCCCCATAAAAACGACTCGCAACTCAAGCCTCCCTCCACTAAATTTTAACATCAAAAAATTTTTAAAACAACCAACCCTCTTTATATCTATCAAGCAGATATTAGGTAAAAAAGCAACCCTGACAGACCTAGCAAGGGAAAACAGGGACAAGAAATGGCCAGCAATCAGCGCCAAAACCCTTGCCAGCGGGGAGGACTGGTATTATTCTAAGGACTCGCGCTCAACCCCCACCATCCTCCCTCAACCCCCAGCGAGTCCTCTACCACCCCAAACCACCTGACCTAAAATGGCGCTTTAACTTATAAAACTAAGATTGTGAACCTTAAGAGGAAAAGGGGGTCAAATATTGGGGGAGAAATTGAATGGAATCTAGGTCGGCACAGGAAATATGGGAAGCTGCTCTCGGTGAGCTGCAAATCCAGGTCAGTAGGCCAAACTACCGGACTTGGCTGGCAAAGACTCTAGGGCTGAGTTACCAGAATAATGAATTTATCATCGGCGTCCCCAACACCTTTGTCGCCGAGTATCTAGAGCAGAACCAGCGTTCCTTGATCGAAAAAACCCTTATGGGGATTACCCGGCGTGATATTAAAATCGTTTTCAGCACGGATGCTATCCCTCAAGACCCTCTAACCAGCCGCCGGGGACAGAGGAAAACACCAGTTCAGGAAACTACCCTCCCCCTGTTCAACCCCGACTATATCTTCGAGTCCTTCATCGTCGGTAGCTGCAATAACCTGGCCTGTGCCGCGGCTCTGAAGGTAGCTGAAGACCCGGGACACAGCTACAACCCGCTATTCATATGCGGGGGGGCGGGTCTAGGTAAGACTCACCTGCTCCAGGCCATCGGGCATACCGCCCTAGCCCACAATATGAGGGTTATCTATGTCAGCGCCGAGCAATTCACCAATGAGTTTACAACCGCCATCAGGGGAAGGCTGACCCAGGAATTCCGCAACAAATATAGAAACGCCGACATGCTGTTAATTGATGACATCCAGTTCCTCAGCGGCAAGCCGCAGACGGAGGAGAACTTCTTCCACACCTTTAACGAACTGCATAACGCCAACCGTCAGATTGCGGTCACCAGCGACCGTTCGCCTAAGTCCCTGCCCTTACTGCAAGACCGACTGCGCTCCCGCTTCGAATGGGGGTTGGTCGCCGATGTTCAACCCCCGGACCTTGAAACCCGCCTGGCTATTCTGCAAGCTAAGGCCGAGCATAAGGGAACTAACATCTCTCCCGACGTCCTGGAGTTCATTGCCCAGCGGATTCACCAGAACATAAGGGAATTGGAGGGCTCGCTTAACCGGGTTATTGCCTACGCTAACCTGCTTAGAGCCCTGATTACCCCCGAGCTAGCCGCTCAAGCCCTTGAGGATATAGCCGTCAAGGAGCCTAAGAGCGACTCATCTACACCGCACCTCATAATGGAGGCCGTAGTCGACTGCTTCCAGCTAACCCTCCAAGACCTGAAAGGCCGGAAACGAGATAAAGAGACCGCCCTAGCCCGACAGATAGCAATGTATCTCCTCAAGCAGGAAGCCGGCTGGTCACTGACCCAGATCGGCAGAGAGCTGGGCGGGAGAGAGCCGGCTACTGTCAGCCACGCTTACGAAAAGATAGCCGCTGCCATCAATGACAGCCCTTACCTGGGTCACAAGGTCTCAAACATCCAACAGCAAGTGTCACTAAAACAAAAGGGCCAGAACTGTTAATAACTCCCCAATAAAATGCCCCCCTTTGTTAATAAGTCTCGGAATTTTTTAATAACTCCTGCCAAGGTCTGCTTGGATTTCCGTCAGGGTTCTTGGTTCTTGCTAAAGTCCTCTCTCAAGCTACGGCAATAGTTTTTTAGATAACTGTTATTATTAATGCTGTTAAACTATACTAGATTAGCTGCATTGATTAGTTTATTATTTATATATCATGTTTGATAAAGCTGAAATAGTGGTAAGGGGGGGAGATGGTGGCAGCGGTTTGATAAGCTTCAGGCGGGAGAAGTTTGTTCCCTTCGGTGGACCTGATGGTGGTGATGGTGGCAGTGGTGGCAGTGTTATTGTTATGGCAGATTCAGGTGTTACCAGCCTGCGTATATTTAAGCGAGGGAGGCTTTACAGGGCCGGTGATGGTGGGGATGGTGGGGGTAGCAAGAGGCACGGCAGGAAGGGGGAGGATCTAATCCTGAGGGTGCCTTTGGGAAGCGCCGTGTCATATAAGGTGCCGGGTGGTGATGCCCTTGTAGCCGATTTGGAGGAGTCTGGTCGACGGG
>DAOUMH010000007.1:0-4318 GCA_034411815.1 Dehalococcoidales bacterium
TCAGTATCAAGATTAGCAGGGGTGGTGGAGCCTTCGTCTGCGGTGAGTCAACGGCATTGATGGCCTCACTGGAAGGTAAAGTGGGCGAACCCAGGGCAAAGTATGTTCATACTGTCGAAAAAGGTTTATGGGATAGACCCACCGACCTTAATAATGTGGAAACCTGGGCAAATGTCCCGTTGATAATCAACAGAGGTGTTGACTGGTATACCAAGATAGGCACCTCGAATAGCAAGGGGACCAAGATTTTCTCATTGGTAGGGAAGATAAACAATACCGGTCTGGTAGAAGTACCAATGGGGATAACTTTGAGGGACATTATTTATGGCATAGGTGATGGTATCCCTGACGGTAAGAAGTTCAAAGCCGTTCAGACAGGTGGGCCTTCAGGAGGTTGTATCCCTGAGAGCATGCTTGATCTGCCGGTGGATTTCGATGAGTTGAGTAAGGTTGGCTCTATGATGGGCTCTGGCGGGATGATTGTGATGGACGAGAGCACCTGTATGGTAGATATAGCCAAGTACTTTCTCACCTTCCTTGAGGGAGAATCTTGCGGTAAGTGTGTTCCTTGCCGTGAGGGACTGAAAAGGATGCGAGAGATACTGACCGATATCACCGAGGGGAGGGGAAAGGAGGGGGATATTGAGCTGCTTGAGAACTTATCAGCGACGCTTACGGATAGTTCCCTATGTGCGTTAGGTAAGACAGCTCCTAGTCCCGTTTTAACCACCATACGCTACTTCAAGGACGAGTATGAAGCCCATATTAAAGATAAGAGGTGTCCGGCCGGTGTCTGCAAGGAGCTGCTTACCTATCGTATTGACGATGATAAATGTATCGGGTGCAGGTTATGTGAGAAGGTTTGTCCTACAGAGGCTATAACCTTTGTAGAGAAAAAGAAGCCGGTTCTATTGGACCAAGAGAAGTGCATCAAATGTGGCTCCTGCTACGATGTGTGTAAGCTTGATGCTGTAATAAGAAAGTAAGGGTAGAAGAAATGGTGACATTAACGATTGATGGGCGGCAGGTTCAGACTGAAGAGGGGAAAATGATACTGGATGTGGCTAGAGACAATAATATTTACATCCCCTCCCTGTGTGCTCATGAGTCAGTCACACCATATGGGGCTTGCCGTCTTTGCTTGGTTGAAGTTGCCAAGAATGGAAGGGAGAAATTGGTAACCTCCTGCCTGTACCCGGTAGAGGAGGGGCTTGTAGTAAGGACTGACTCTGAGAAGATTGCCAGTAATCGTAGAATGATAATGGAGTTGTTACTAGCTAGGTGTCCTAACAATAAGGTAATACAGGATTTAGCCAGGCAATTAGGCGTTGAGAAAACAGACTTCAACTTAGAGGATAATGATTGTATCCTGTGTGCGCTGTGCGTCAGGGTATGTGAGGAGGTTGTAGGGGTGAGCGCTATTAGCCTGGTTAACCGGGGTGTGAATAGAGAAATGGCTACCCCGTTCTATGATAGTTCAGATGCCTGCATTGGCTGTGGCTCTTGTGCTTACGTCTGTCCCACCGGAGCTATAACGGTAGAAGATGCCGGTGATACAAGGACAATAAGTATGCCTAATAGCAAGACAGCGTTCAAGCTAAAGAAATGTAAGATATGTGGTAATTACTGGGCCCCGGAAAAACAACTGGATTACATAGCCAGGAAATCGAATCTATCCCCAGAGATGCTTGATATTTGCCCCAACTGCCGAGACTGAAATCTTCGGCCAGCCGTTAGTTTGACCCGTAGTATGTGCTTTGCTATACTTTTGACCGCGGGGTGTGGCGCAGGTGGCTAGCGCGCAGCGTTTGGGACGCTGAGGTCGGAGGTTCAAGTCCTCTCACCCCGACCAAGTAAGGGCGCTGCAGGTTAGTTGACATAATACGGGCGGGAGTAACTCAGTTGGTAGAGTCCCTGCCTTCCAAGCAGGTTGTCGCGGGTTCGAGTCCCGTCTCCCGCTCCATCTAGCTTCAGCTTAGCTTCAAAAGCTTTTGTGCCCATTTATTAAGGTTATCTTCGTGCCTTGCCGCATTCAGGGCAGACCTTTACCCCTTTTTCAATCTTAGCCCGACATTTCTTGCAGAAGACAAACGGGCTTCTTCGCTTCAGATAAATGTTGTAACCAAATAGAGCTACTGTCAATGCAAGTATAATATAACTGAAGATGTCACCATACTTCGAATAGAATGGCCTTTCTTCGGGAAATGCGACCTTGCCGACAACTATCTCCGGCTCAGGGGCAATATCCTCAATTATGTGCCCGTAAGGATCTATCAGTATACCATTATTCCGATAGCAGACACCGGTATAGATACGATGCTCAACGGCTCTATAGACAGCATTACTGGCGTGTAGTTCTGCTAAAGACCAGGCAAGCATCTGCTCGCCAGAGAAGATTGGCAGGAAAAACGCCCCATCCTCGACCCATTTCCGTGCTGGTACCGTATAGGCACCCTCCATGCAAGCTAGAAAACCAAATTTTCCGAAACGGGTTTTAAAACCATGCAAGTCGGGGAGTATCTCGTCAGGATTAAAAGGTATCAGCCCATCGAATACATGGGTCATAAAATAGGGGGCATCATAATATAAAGTCTTACCGTCTGGAAACACGATGCAACACGCAGCGTCGACCAGGTGCACATCATTCTCCTGGCAGAAAGCTACGTTTTCCTCGGCATAAGGCCCCGCATACTGGCTTTTGTGCCATAAATCATACTTGAACCATATCGGCCATAAGATCATCTCCGGCTCGTATTGCAGGGAATATTCGCTCCATTCGAGGTAAAGCTCGTTAATATACTGCTCATCGAACTTCTCCGGCTCAGGCTGGACGATGGCCATGGTGGTATCGCCGCTAGTGGGTGCGGGCAGGGTAACCCAGCCGCTGACAAATACGACGAGGAAAACCAGCAGCATGGCGACCACCCGCTTGGAAACACGCTTCACTGTTGCGTAGTGAATTATACCGTAGGCAATGGCGGCATTGACCAGCCAGATAAGAAAGGTTACCCCGTACATACCAGTGAATGAGGCTACCTGCACAATCGGAAGGTTCAACCACTGCGTCCGGGAAACGGACATGAAGCCAACGGCACCCCCGAGCTTCATTAACGCCGGGATATTCATCAGCACAAACTCCCCAGCGGTAACCAATATCGGCAGGGTAAAAATTTGCCACGAGTGAGGCAGGTATTGGAGATTGTCAGATGGCAGCTCTCTTGATGCCCAAGACTCGTGGGCGCCTTCTATAACGTACACAGCAGCAGCGAAAGCAATAACGGTACCCACTACCCAGCCTGCCATCATGGGCAAAAACATGCTGGCATAGCCGGTGAGCCAGAGGAATGTGGGCGTCAGGCAGATACCCGCAACCTGCACCAACCGGCCTCTCCTCTTGGCTTTGGTCTCGTAGTATATGGCAACAAGTAAGGGGACGAAGGCAAACCAAGCTAGGAATTCCACATTGAACGGCGGATAGCTCAGCAGAATTAAAACACCTGATAGTAGAGCTAACAGATAGCTATTTCTGGCTCTCATTCTTGTAGACCTCAGTGTTTCAAGTAGGATTATCTACTTGCTGCCTTCGTTTGTCAATATGCTAAATCAAGCAATAGAAAAGTTATGGCCAAGCTCTAAAAGGGCTGAACAAAAAGTCATTAAGTTAAATCCCAAGAACTAGCACGTTTATCACCATCCCGAGGGGACATGACGCGTAATGAAAAGACTGAAAACTTACTCTATTATTGGGGAGAATAGTGCCTCTGTTGTATTATTACAGTAAGAAAGATGCTGTCTATCGGTTGGTATGGCTATGCTTGAAGAAATAGTGAGAGAGACAAGCTCGTTTGACAAATTAGATTTACTAGCAAAGATTGCAGCCTTGCAACTATTGCCTGAAAATGCAAACCACGCTATGCCCTTGGATGCTATAGCTCATGCCATCGCTAGCCAAAAATACATTCCCAATCAGCCTGAAATCAGTTTGAAACGTCTTAAACAGATTTGTAATAGCTCTACTATTACTGCAGGACCAATCGGCCATTCCGAAGATCCTTCAGAACAAATGTTTACTGAAGCTGTCACATTTGAAGGTGGTTCATACATTGTATTCCCTGGCATTGTTGATGATGCAACTTACATACTCAGAAATCTCACAAAAGCAATATTTTTAAGTCGAGAATCTCCTTTCCCTCCGGAATTCATACAGCAAGCAAGGACCATTACAACAGCCATTCTCCAGTTGACTAATCTCATTGCCTCCAAAGTGGGCATGAACAGGGGAACTGATCCTGTCAGTTCTAAGGACGTGGTCGTGCCC
>DAOUMH010000008.1:0-22529 GCA_034411815.1 Dehalococcoidales bacterium
CCCCAGACACTACTACTCCACCTCCCTGTAAATCCGCCCAATACCTTTTGCCCGACCGCTATCATCAGCCACCTCAACCATTATGGCGTTAAGCATTACCTTACCACTTCCCACAGACAGGCGATGGGGCATTGCAGTCAAAAAACGCTGAAGCACCATCTCGGTGTCATCACCGATAACCGAATCAATAGGCCCGGTCATACCGATATCGGTAACATAAGCCGTACCCTGCGGCAGCACTTGAGCATCAATGGTCCCAACATGGGTATGAGTACCAAGCACAGCACTGACCCGACCGTCCAGATATCGCCCCATTGCCATCTTTTCCGATGTCGCCTCAGCATGAAAATCAACAATAATAATCTTAGGCTTAGGCTTAACCTCAGCCAACAACTGGTCCATAGCCCTAAACGGGCAATCGAAATTGCCGATAAAGGTTCTCCCTATCAAATTAACCACCATAACCTGACCATTAATTATATAACCCCTGCCAGGCACACCCGGCGGATAATTCAACGGGCGCAAAACAGGCATTTCACCATCAAGGTGAGGGATAATCTCCTTCTGAGCCCATATGTGATTACCAGAGGTCAACACATCAACACCGGCATCGAGCAGCCCCCTTGCCGTGGTCGAGGTCAGCCCCAAGCCACCAGCTACATTCTCAGCATTGGCAACAATCAGGTTCAACCCGAATTGCTTCCGCAGCTCCGGTAAAAGCTCCCCCACTGCCTGTCTGCCAGCCTTACCAACTATATCGCCAATCGCCAATATCAGCACCAGTGCCTCCTACTTAGCATAGTCTACAGCCCTCGTTTCCCTGAGCACGGTAACCTTTATCTGGCCAGGATACTGCATACCCTCCTCTATCTTCTTAACTATGTCCCGGGCAAGTCTCACTGACCCCAGATCATCAACCTCTTCTGGCTTGACCAAAATACGGATTTCACGACCAGCCTGAATAGCAAATGACTTCTCAACACCCTTAAAGCCGTCAGCTATATCCTCCAGTGCCTTCAGACGCTTCAGGTAGTTCTCTAAAGATTCACGCCTCACTCCCGGCCTAGCACCACTGATAGCATCAGCCGCCGAGATAATAAAACCCCACATACTGGTAGTGCCCGCCTCACCGTGATGCTCGGCAATACCCTGAACCACCTCAGAGGATTTATCCCATTGCTTGACCAGGTCAGCCCCGATAGCCGCATGAGTGCCCTCCACCTCAGAATCCACCGCCTTACCAATATCATGAAGAAGCCCGGCCTTCTTGGCTATGGCAACATTAGCTCCCAGCTCTGAAGCAATCATACCAGCCAGATGAGCAACCTCAACGCTGTGTCCCAAAACATTCTGACCATAGCTGGTACGATATTTCAGGCGGCCAAGCAGTCTGATTAGCTCAGGGCGCAATCCGTGCACCCCTACCTGATACGCTGCCTGCTCTCCGGCACTATAGATAGTAGCATCCACCTCTTCCTTGGTCTTAGCCACCACCTCTTCGATACGCGCCGGATGAATACGACCATCAAGGATAAGCTTGGTCAAAGCCAGACGAGCCACCTCACGCCGCACCGGATCAAAGCTAGAGAGGGTCACCGCCTCCGGGGTATCGTCAATAATTAAGTCAACTCCGGTAGCCTGCTCCAGGGCTCTAATATTACGACCCTCGCGCCCGATGAGCCGACCCTTCATCTCATCACTGGGGAGAGGAACACTTGACACCGTGGTCTCAGATACAACATCAGAGGCACAGCGCTGAATAGCCTGGGATAAAATCTCCTGAGCCTTCTCATCAGCTTCCTCTTTTAATTTGGCTTCCCATTCTCGAATGCGCCGGGAGACCTCAGCCTGCATCTCAACCTCCACAGTCTCAAGCAATGCCTGCTTCGCCTCGTCACTAGACATACCTGAAATCAATTCCAACTGCCTTGCCTCCCTGTCCCTGACCTCGCTCAGGTGAACACGAATGGTCTCTATCTCCTTTTCTTTATTAACCAGACCGCGTTCACGGGACTCCACACCCTCTAACTTGCGCTCCAGGGTCTCTGCCTTAGACGACAGACGGTTCTCCTGACGCTGTAATTCAGAATATCGCTCGCGATACCCTGCTTCAGCCTCCGACTTTATTCTTTCTGCCTCCTCCTTTGCCTCACGGAGTACATTTTTGGACTCAAGCCTGGACTCAGTCACCATCCTAGCTGCTTTCTTCTGGGCAACATGAAGCTGGCGGTTGATCACCATTCTCCTGGCAAAGAAGATAGACGCTCCCCCAAATATCATACCTATAACAAAAATAGAGGCTAACAACGCGACATATTCTACTCCCATTTTCACCCCACTTTCTTTTGTAGCTTCCCACCCAGTGAGGAGGTAGACTATAAATAGCTAATACTACCTACTTTGGCAATTTAATGTCAATGTAAGGTGCTATCCAAGTCTCCACCTCGCTCCTGCCATAACCGCTCTACGGTATGGCTTATTACCCTGTAACCAAAACCGCGCCGCTTGAGATATTCGCCCAACCGACGACGAAAACCCTGATAGTCAGCCAGAGACAAACTGCGAACCTTATTCAAGGCTGCCCGATAGGCATTGTCCTCATCATCAATGGCAACAATCACCTGCTCTATAATATCGCTGGCTACCCCCTTTTTCTTCAGTTCCAACCCAGCCAGCCACTGGCTACGCGGGCTAAAGGACTCCCGGTTATCCCTCCAGAATCGAGCAAAGGCCATGTCATCTACCAACCCTTGTTCCTTCAGCCTGGTAAGCACCGCCTCCACCTCATCAACAAAACCACGCTGGTGAAGCCTCTCCCTCAGCTCAAACTCACTCCGGGGTCGGTAGCTAAGGTAGCGGACAGCAGCATTAAGACAACGGTGAAACCGGTCCAGGCGGGTAACCGCTTCAACCTGACCGGCAGACATCTCCTGCCCGATCCGCAGTCCCTCTTTTAATGCCACCTCGGCTTCCAAACTAAAGGCGAACCTGCCATCAAGAAACACTTTCACTCGCCTTCTCCGTCCTCTTCCAGCACGGAGGGCTGTAACCTTGCCCACTAACTTGCTCCACCCTTTCTAACAAATAAAGCTGAGGTCTATACCTCAGCTCCACCCGTAACTAACTATTCACTAACCTATAGAATAATGCGCCTAATCGCTGGTCAAAGGAAGATGGGTGGTGACTGCCGAGGCTCTAACCTGTTGCTCAATTTCTCGGGCAAGCTCAGGATTCTGGCTCAGGTATTGCTTAGCACTCCCTCTGCCTTGCCCCAAGCGAATGTCACCATAGGAGAAAAAAACACCAGCCTTTTTCACTATCCCCAACTCCACACCCAGATCAACAAGATTACCCTCCCGACTTATGCCATGGTCAAACATAATATCAAACTCGGCACTCCTAAATGGAGGGGCAACCTTGTTCTTGACTACCCTAGCCTTGACTCGATTACCTATTACCTCATTACCCTGCTTGATTGCTTCAATGCGCCTCAGGTCTATCCTTACTGAGCTATAGAACTTTAGAGCCCTGCCGCCCGGCGTCACCTCGGGATTACCAAAGATAATACCAACCTTTTCCCTCAACTGGTTGATAAACAAAACACCCGTCCCCGATTTGCCAATAGCGGCCGCCAGCTTCCTCAAGGCCTGTGACATCAAGCGAGCCTGTAAACCAACATGAGCATCCCCCATCTCCCCCTCAATCTCAGCCCTGGGCACCAAGGCAGCCACACTATCAATCACTATCACATCAATAGCCCCACTCCTGACCAGCGCCTCGGTAATCTCTAAAGCCTGCTCTCCAGTATCAGGTTGAGAGATAAATAGGTCATCAATATTGACACCACAATTCGCAGCATAAGCGGGATCCAATGCATGCTCCACATCAATATAGGCAGCTATACCCCCCAACTTCTGGGCCTCAGCAATTATATGCTGACCCAAGGTAGTTTTCCCTGACGACTCAGGGCCAAACACCTCCGTAATCCGCCCTTTGGGGATGCCACCTATACCTAAGGCCAGATCAAGTGCCAACGAGCCAGTGGGGATAGCCTCCACAATCGACATAGCAGCGGCTTCCCCCAACTTCATCAGTGAGCCCTTACCAAACTGCTTTTCAATCTGGCTAACAGCCAATTCCAGTGCCTTCTCTTTCTCCGTGGTCATCTCCGCCTCATTCCTATCATAACATAGGCAACATACCAAAGCAAGGAAACACCCTTCCTTATTAACATAATCCCTCTGATTGCGACTCCTCATTCAGTATAGAAGCCCACCCCCAGCAACCCCGGCCCCAGGTGAGTCCCGAACACAGGCCCAAACTCAATAAGGTATAACTCGCTACAGTTGAAACGGGCTTGGACCTCGCCCTCCAAAGCCCGCGCCACATCAAATAACTGGGTGTGGACAACAGCACAATGTACAGGCTTGCTCCTCCCAGCTCGTTCTTCCATAAACCTAAGCATATATTTTACAGCGCCAGCCCGGGTTCTCATCCTAGCCACGACTCTAGCTTCCCCATCACTGAGAGCCAAGATCGGCTTAATCTTCAGCAGGGTGCCGAGCAGGGCCTTCGCCCCTCCGATACGTCCTCCCCTCCGAAGATACTCCAGGGTATCAAGCACACCAAATTGATTGATACGACTGGCGATTTGCTTAACCTTCGCCTTAATCTCCAGCAACCCCTGCCCTTCCTCAGCAGCACGGGCAGCAGCAAGAACCAGGAGACCAAAGCCTGCAGACAGGCAATCTACTACCTCTATCTGAGCCTCAGGTAACGCATTCCTAGCAGCCAGGGCTGAATTAACCGTTCCGCTCAGCTTACCCGAGATATGAATGGAAAGAACAGGGTGGCCACGCTGTGTCAGTTCAGAATATACCTGAAAAAAATTGCTGACGGAAGGCTGCGATGTGGTCGGGAGCACACTTGATTGCCTCAGTTTCTGGTAGAATTCTTCATTGGCAATGTCCACCCCCTCGGTATAAACCTCTGTTCCAAAGGCAACCCTAAGCGGTACGACACGGATATCATATCTGACTAATGCCTCCGGCATTAGGTAAACAGTGCTATCGGTAACAATCTTAACCTCGGGGGTCAAACCCTAACCCTCCCCGAGAAAATCAGCTACCGGCGGTAGCAGGCCCCCGTGTGCACCAGCGGCTAGCATAGAATCACCATTCTTGCATCCATAAATAAGGCTTTACCGAGGCAGGTTTTCGGTAGTATACTACCCCAAAGCTAACGAGTCAAAGAGCTGAACGCAAAATGCAAACCGCAGACCTTATCCTTAAAAACGCTAATGTGCTCACCATAGACCCCAATCAACCTATCGCCGAATTAGTAGCAATTAAGGACGACAAAATCCTGCTGGTTGGTGGCAACGAGAGTCTGGAATCAGTGAAGAGAGCCAAAACCAAAATAATTGACTGCCAGGGTGGAACAGTTGTGCCCGGCTTCAATGATGCTCATTGCCATATTTTCTCCCTCATAAGAAACCTGCTCAGCGTTGACCTGAGCCCAGCGTCGGTCAGCTCCATCAGTGACATAAAGGCAGCCATCCGCCACCAAGCCCAGAATACCCCGCCGGGCAAATGGCTCACCGGTGCCGGCTTCAACGAGTTCTATCTCACTGAAAAGCGCTATCCAACCCGATGGGACATAGATGAGGTAGCACCTCACCACCCGGTAGTCCTAGCCCACCGCTCCCTGCATGTCTGCGTGCTCAATAGCTTGGCCCTATCCCTAGCCGGTATCACCAGGGAAACACCAGAACCACCCGGCGGGCTTATTGACAGAGACCTCGATACCGGAGAGCCAAACGGCTCCCTATTTGAGATGCTGGGCTATATCCATGAAAAGGTAATGCCTCCTCTATCCGAAGAAGAATTAACAAAAGGCATCGCCCTGGTTAATCAGCAATGTCTGTCTCAAGGGATTACCTCTTTGCAGGAGGCTACAGTAGTCAACAGTGTCAACCAGTGGCAGAGATTGCGGCAGTTTAAGGACACGGGCAAACTAAAGAGCCGGGTATCTATGATGCTCGGTATCAAAGCCCTGTATCAGTTTCAGGAAGCAGGCTTAACCCCGGGCTCCGGTGATAGTCAGCTACAGCTGGGTGGGGTAAAGATAATACCCAATGAGTCCACCGGGCAGCTATACCCTCCGCAGCCAGAGCTAAACCATCAGGTGCTCAATGCTCACCGGGCTGGCTTTCAGCTAGCCATTCATGCCATTGAGCCAAGCATGGTAGAGGCAGCCATCACCGCCCTGGAACACGCCCATAAACACCTCCCCCATACTGGTCGACGCCACCGCATAGAACACTGCTCCGAGTGTCCCCCACAACTGCTTGAGCGACTGGTCAAACTACCAGTGGTTATCGTCACCCAACCCCCCTTCCTTTATTACAGTGGTGAAAGATATCTAGCTGACATACCACCCAACCGGCTAAAGTGGCTATACCGAATCAAATCTCCCATTGATAGCGGCTTGGTTGTCGCCGGCAGTTCAGATTCTCCGGTAGTGCCCAATAACCCGTTAGTCGGTATATACGCCGCCGTCACCAGACGGGCTGAATCAGGGCAGCAAATCACACCCCAGGAATGTATCTCAGCCAGCCAAGCACTGGCTATGTACACCATAAACGCCGCCTATGCCTCTTTTAAAGAGGAGATAAAGGGCTCCATTACCCAAGACAAGCTGGCTGACATTGTGATACTAGACAGCGACCCGACTAAAATACCGCCGGAGCAGATAAAGGAGATTAAGGTATTGATGACCATTACCGGCGGCAAGGTAGTCTGGGAAGCCTGACCCGGTAGCCGGAAAGCCGGGGACGCTGATTATCACAGGATATAAATCAGGCTTGCGCTCCATGATATAATAGACAGCAACTGTAAGACCGACCCTCTGGGTCATATACTACAATATATTGAGCACAGGAGGACTGAATTGAAAAAATGGTGCGTAGTTGCCAGCCTTCTTATTGTAATGTTGTGTACCACCGGTTGCTTTGTTGTAAACTCCTCACCACCACCTCAGGGAAAACTGGAGGTAATTAGCCACGAACTGATTGAGGAAGAGCTCGGCACTAAAGTCCAGGCAACGGTAAAGAATGTTGGCTCCTCGTCAATTGAGCTTGCTGAGGTTACGGTGCGGTTCTATGACGAAGATATGACTCTTCTAGGAACCTCAACGGACGCTGTAATGAACCTTGAACCGAATAGAAGCTGGACCTTTGAACTGCCATGCTCGGGTGTAGGCTGTGACAGGGTCAAGACCTATGAGATTGAAACCATGGCTGGCACCAGCTCTGGAACCTGGTAACCGATAAAATCACCGCCAACAGCAAAACCTGTGGCCAGCGTAAGATAATACCGAAAATAGCGAAAGGCCCTTATCCTATTAGCCCTATGTTAGCCATCTACTGGTTGTGCTATGCTATCTGATATTCACACGGTTCAATACATCAGGCTACAGCCCTGTGTCTGGTAACCAGCAAATAACTTACCCCTACACCGGCCAGAATTATCGCCACGCCAGCAGCCACCAGAGCACAAAACATAGCGGCATCATAGAAGAAGCCCTGAGGAAAGAGCATGATCAGATAGTCTTTGGTCGGGTCAAGCAGCCACAGCTCATTGGCGAAGCTAAGTAAATGGAACTGAAGAAACAGCTGGTCAAAATTCAGTAGTGTGCCTAACCCCAGTGCCAGCATCAGGGCTAAGGTAATACCCCCCCCACCGACTAACCCCCATGCCAGCCGACGCCAATACCTCCTCTTTCGCCAGAAGAAACAAACCCCGGTATAAGCCGAAGCATAAATCAGCGCCCCCAGTAGAACCCGATAGTCCAGCCAGATTAGCCCCTTGACATCCCTGAGGTGAGCAACCTCCCGCTGGTTAAACAAAACAAACGGCTCGCCATCCTTTGTTACCGTAATACTGATAAACCCGTCATCCGAGTTAAAGTAGTCAATCAGCCCAGCGTATATCTGCTCCAATTCCGAGTCAGCCATCTCCAATCCCGAATCAGCCAAAGTCTGGCCGACATCGTACCTATGGAAGCCGTACCTATATAACCAGAGGCTGTTCGCCCCCCAGCCGATGCTTGCCGTCAGCAACAAAACTGGAAGGCACAACATAAACAACCATTTAGCAACGATACCAAGAACCTTCAATGCTTACCTCCAGCCCCCGACACCCAGATTTTACACCGTCAGGGCTTAAAATCACAGGATTACCTACCACACTCTCTTTTAATTCATGACAGGCTATTAAACGCCCCCTAAATACAGTCCGAGAAGAATGTCCTAAAAGTCAGTGCCGTGCTATAATAACCAGATGCCGAGCTAGAAGGTGCTATGTTTACTCACCTCCATATTCATACCGAATATAGCCTGCTTGATGGTATGTGTCGCATTCCCCGATTGGTTGAACGAGCCAAAGAGCTGGGAATGGACAGCCTAGCCATAACCGACCATGGTGTTATGTACGGCACTATAGAGTTCTATTCGGCAGCCAGAGAGGCAGGCATAAAGCCCATTATCGGCTGCGAGATTTACCTGACTCAAAACAGTCGTCTCAGCCACGACACCGGTAATAAGAAACCCTACCACCTCACCCTGCTATCCAAAAATCAGACAGGATACCGCAATTTGATTCAACTCACTACCAAAGCCCACCTTGAGGGCTTCTACTATAAACCGCGGCTAGACAAGGAACTTCTCCAGCAGTATCAACAGGGTCTTATCGCCCTTTCCGGCTGTGCCGGTGGTGAGATTCCCCGTCTTATCCTAGAAGGACGTCTTGAGGAGGCAAAACAAGCCGCCCTGTGGTACAAGCAAACATTTGATGACTTCTACCTGGAAATACAGCGGCACCCCATCCCTGAGCTGGAGCAGATAAATCAAAGCCTAATAGCTATGAGCAGTGAACTGAACATCCCAATGGTAGCCACCAACGATGTTCATTATGTCAACCAAGAGGACGCCTCAACTCACGATCTGTTGCTATGTATCCAGACCAACTCCTCCATCTATGACGACAAGAGAATAAAGATGGCGGGTGACTTCTTTTACCTCAAGAGCCCACAGGAGATGGCAAAGCTATTCAAGGATATTCCCCAGGCTATAGAAAACACCGAGCGTATTGCTGAAATGTGCAACCTTGAGCTTGAATTCGGTCGCCTCCATCTCCCCCAGATAGAGCTGCCTGAAGGCACAAAAACAGCCGACCAGTTTCTGGCTGACCTCTGTCACCAGGGTCTGCCCCAGCACTATCCCAACCCCTCCCCAGAAATAGAAGAGCGCCTCAACTATGAACTGGAGGTAATAAAGCAAACCCAGTTCGCCAACTACTTCCTCGTCGTCTGGGACATCATTTCCTTCGCTAGGAAGAACAATATACTGTTCGGGGTCAGGGGCAGCGCCGCTGCCAGTATCGCCCTTCACTGCCTGGGCATAACCGAGATTGACCCCATCAAGAACAAGCTGGTCTTCGAGCGCTTCCTCAACCTGGAGCGCCGGGAGATGCCAGATATAGACCTAGATTTTGAGGATGACCGCCGTGATGAGGTCATCACCTACATATCACGAAAATACGGCCAGGACCATGTTGCCCAGATCATCACCTTCGGCACGCTGGGTGCCAGAGCCGCCCTGAGAGATACAGGCAGGGCCCTGGGGATGCCATACAGCGATGTCGACCGTATTGCCAGGCTGGTTCCCTTTGCCCCGAGTATGACCCTAGCTAGAGCCCTAGACGAGAATGGCGAACTCAAAACCATCTACCATGAAGACACTATAGTCCGCAACCTGATTGATTCGGCTATGAAAGTGGAGGGCATTGCCCGCCACGCCAGCACCCATGCCGCCGGCATAGTTATCTCCAGAGAGCCCCTTACCGGCTATGTCCCGCTACAGCAGGTGAGCAAGGGCAATGGTGAAGCCATGGTTATGACCCAGTTCACCATGGAAGACATCGCCCGGATCGGCCTCCTGAAAATGGACATCCTCGGCCTAGCTAACCTCACCATCCTAGGCAAGGCAAAGGAGATTATTCGCCAAAACCGCAACGTTGATATTGACCTGCACCATATACCTATGGACGACACCGAGACCTTTGACCTGTTATCTTCAGGAGAAACTGCCGGTGTGTTTCAACTAGAAGGGGCCGGCATGCGCCGCTACATCAAGGAGCTTAAGCCAACCACCTTCAGTGATATTACAGCTATGATAGCCCTATATCGCCCGGGGCCTATGGATAACATACCAACCTTTATCAAGGCCAAGCACGGCATCGAACCCATTCATTACCCCCACCAAGCGCTCTCGTCCATCCTTGAAGAGACCTACGGGGTGATTGTATATCAGGAACAGGTGCTGTTTATTGTGCAGGCCTTCGCCGGCTACAGTCTGGGGCAGGCTGATATCTTCCGCAAGGCAATGGGCAAGAAGATTCCCGAGGTCATGAAGAGAGAACGGCGTAACTTTATTGACGGAGCCAAGAAGAAAGAGTTCTCCAGCAAGATAGCCGGGGAGGTCTTCGCCCTCATCGAACCCTTCGCCGGCTACGCCTTCAACAAGGCTCACTCGGTGAGCTACGCCCTTATTGCCTACCAGACCGCCTATCTCAAGGCAAACTACCCGGCAGAATACATCACCGCCTTCCTAACTACTCATACTAACCAGTCAGAGAAGGTGGCCAGTGCCATTGCTGAATGCCGCCGCCTGGGTATTGAGGTGCTACCACCCGACATAAACCACAGTAAAGCCAGTTTCTCCATAGAAAAGAATGGTGAGGGGGATACCCCAGCCATCCGCTTCGGGCTGACCGCTATCAAGAATATAGGGCTTGGTGCCATAGAGCCTATCATTGCTGAACATGATAAGGGAAGCAATTTCAAATCTATCGAAGACCTGTGCCACCGCTGTGACCTGCGCGGGCTAAACAAGCGAGCAATGGAAAGTCTAATCAAGGTTGGAACCCTGGACTCCCTGGGTGACCGCGGAACCCTGCTCCACAACGTCGACCGCATCCTATCTCTGGCTCAACGCGAGCAGCGCCTGCGCGAGACGGGGCAAGCTACTATGTTTGACCTGTGGGGGAAAACAACTCAGGTGCCAATGCCCAATCTTGACCTGACGCCGGCCGATACCTCTACCAAGGAAAAACTGGCATGGGAGAGAGAGCTAACCGGGGTATACCTTTCCGAGCATCCCTTCAAAGCCTTTGCTGGTAAGACAGCCATAGAGACCACACTGTGCGGTCAGATTGATACCGAGCTGGTAGGACAAACCGTGGTGGTAGCCGGAATGGTAGCCTCACTTCACCACCTGTTTACCAGAGACCACCGCCCATTTGCCAGCGCCGTACTGGAAGACCTTGACGGCAGGGTTGATGTTATGGTCTGGCCCAAGGTCTATGCCAATACCACAGAGCTGTGGCAGGAAGGGAATATACTGCTAATCGAAGGTACGGTAAGGCTGAGGGATGACAGGGTGCAACTAAACTGCGAGACCGCTCGCCGCTACCAGCCAGAACCCGCCCCAGAGGGGGAAACGGCTACCCACGAAACTATCGAAGCTCCGGTAGCCGAGGCATCCGTAACCCAGACCACGCCAGCCAGAAGCCACCGATTAGTAATCAAACTCAGCCAGACCAGCGATGAGACTAGTGATATAGCCCGCCTACATAAACTAACCGACATCCTTAAAGACTTCCCGGGACAGGATGAGGTGAAACTAAGCGTGAGCAATGGCGAAAAGGTTGTTAACCTCAAACTTTTTAGCATATATACCAACTACTGTCCCAAACTCCATCAGCAATTGGTAGAGGTGGTAGGAGAAGATGGGTTGAGTGTAGAAGAAATGGAAGGAAAAGCCTAAAATGTCTGCCGATGGGACAGCCACTGGACACAGAAAAAGGCTACGGGAAAAGTTCCTGAAATCAGGGCTGGCTGGCTTCCACGACTACGAAATTATTGAGATGCTCCTGAGCCTGGGCACACCCCGCAAGGATTGCAAACAGCAGGCAAAGGAGGCCATTAAGAGATTTAAAAACCTGAGAGGTGTTCTGGAAGCTCCCCCTGAAGAGCTACAACAAATAGAAGGCATCGGTGCCCATAATGCCTTTGGCATCAAGCTGGTGCAGGAGGTAGCCAGAGAATTACTCAAAGAGAAAATTATTGATAAACCCATCTATAAATCATCACAGGAGGTCTTTGATTACCTCTACCACTCAATGCGAGACCTCAAGAAAGAGCTATTCAAGGTCATTTATCTGAACAGTCAGAACCAGATTATTGATACCGCCGACCTCTTTGAGGGAACGATAAACAGCAGCTCTATTTCCCCGCGCCAGGTTATGGAAAGTGCCATCAAACATAATGCCACCTCCCTGATATTCGTCCACAACCATCCGTCAGGTAACCCTGAACCCAGTCTGAATGACAAGGAGATAACCAGAGATCTGCTCTACGCCGCCAGTATTATGCAGATTAAGGTCTTAGACCATATTATAATCGGTGAAAACAGATACTTTAGCTTCGCCGGCGAAGGGTTAATCGACGAGTACAAAATGGGCTTCCTAAACATAAAGATAAGAGACAGAGCCGATACCAAGCGAAGCCGGTACAGGGTTAAACCATCCTGAAGAGCCACCAAATTATCCCCTACAAATAACCTTTTACCCTTATTCCCGTTATAATATAATAGAGTTACCAAATCAATAGAGCAACTATACTTAATAAATGCGGAGGGATTCATGAAACGGCTTCTGATTCTAGTAGCGGTGGCAGTAATATCAATCTGGGCACTGGCCGGTTGTGTCAAAGAGGTCAAGACCTACACTGACGCAGGGCAGATAATAGACATCAATGTTAATCAGGAATTTGTTATCGCCCTCGGTTCCAACCCCAGCACCGGCTATAGCTGGCAGGCAAGCTATGATGAGGATACACTCGAGCTCATCGGTGGTGAGAGTACATATGAGGCCGGTAAAGAGGCCGAACAGGATATAGTTGGTGCCGGTGGTATTGAGTATTTCCGGTTCAAGACACTAAAGTCAGGGGAAACCGACATAACCCTCGTCTACAAACGACCGTGGGAAGAGCCAACACCACAAGATATAACAAAGGTATTTACCGTCAACATAAAGTAACCCTTATCGGCTACAGGCTGAAGCCTCCAGCAAAATAAGACGCTGCTTCACCTCCACTCCCCCACTATAACCACCAAGCCTACCATCAATACCTAATACCCGGTGGCAGGGGATAATAACAGGCAGTGGATTTCGGGCAAGGGCCTGTCCCACTGCCCGCATTGCTGTCGGCTTCCCGACCTGCCCCGCCACCCAGGCATAGCTTCTGGTGTCACCATAAGGGATAAGCTTGGTTATTTCCCACACCCCACGCCGAAAGGGGGTAGTCATCGAAAGGTCAAGCTCATCAGGAAAGGCTACAATATGACCGCTGAAGTAAGCCCTGAGGCGCTCCGTCAAGCCCTCAAACAAGTGAGGTGACCATACAGCACAGTCCACCCTATCGCCCAATAGCTGACACGCCCTCTGAACTGAACCCTGGGGTAAGGTGACTCCCAGTAACCCATTCCCCGAGCCCAATACTCCTACCCAACCCAACCTGGTTCTGAAAGCAGTGTAGTTCAACTCCCCGCTCATAGATATACAATGCCCAGCCTTACATTCCCCAGCTCTTAATCTAGCTCAGGCTCAATCAAGCCATAGTTACTATCCTTCCGCCGATATAACAGGTTAAGCCCCTCGGTATCGGCATTGAAGAACAAGAAGAAATCATGACCCAAAAGCTCCATCTGGCCTATAGCTTCAGTAACCGACATCGGCTTAACCACAAACCGCTTAACCTTGACCACCTCTTGAGCAGGCTGCACCACCACCCCACCACCAAACTCACCCCTAACAGATGGGTTACCCTTGCCCTTGCTATACCGTCTCCCCTTATAATGCTCTATTTGCCGACTCATAGTCGCTGCCACCTTATCAATAGCTGCGAATAAAGCCTTCCCTCTCTCCTCACCACGAAGCAGGGTGCCACCGCAATCTACAGTTACCTGAGCCACAAAGCGCTGCTGGGGAGACCTTGTCTTTCCCTCAGATATCTCCAGCCTGGATCCTGTAATATTAGGCAGGTAGCGGCCGAGCTTGCCCAGCTTGCGCTCAACGTAGCGGCATATTTCCGGTGACAGCTCTATATTCCTGCCTGTCAACTCCAATTCCATCGGTTCACACTCCTGATATTAATTCCCTCAAACCTCCCTGGCTAGAACCAGCCCCCATACCGAGTCAACCCCAGCTGCTTTCAGCGCCGCGGCACAAGCATCAAGGGTAGCCCCGGAGGTGGAGACATCGTCTATAAGCAATACCTGCCTGCCCCTCAGGTTGTGGTCACTGCAGGTAAAAGCATCGGCCACATTGCTCCGTCGTTCATCCACAATGGATGCCCTAGTCTGAGGAAGAGCATACCGCTGCCGGACGAGGCAATCATCTGCTACGGGCAGATCAATAAGTCTGCCTAGCTCCCGAGCCAGCAGACTGGATTGATTATAGCCACGCTCCCTTAACCGCTTCCGATGCAGCGGCACCGGTACCAGAACCTCCCCGGGCACAGGATTGATACTGAGATAATCGCACAGCAGTTCAGCCAAGGAAGCAGCCAGGGCTCTAAGATTTTTGTACTTTAACTGATAGATAGTCTGACGCATCACCCCATCAAATTGGAACGGGGAGCGAATGCCATCTATCTCTGACTGCCAGCCGACACAGCTTGAACAGAGCATGCCACTGGGCTGAGGTTTACCACACCTGGGACAAAGCGGGGGCATAATTCGCGGCAGAGAGCGGCGGCAGGAATAACAGATAAAATCACCCTCTTTCCCACAGCCCACGCATCTCCGTGGAAATAAAAGGTCAAGTGCCATCCCCTTTACCCTAATTAACTGAGGAAGCACACTCACTGCCCACAACCTAATGTTAAGGATAAGCCACCAATTTCTTAGCGGGAGTGGGTACTACGAAGCGCCCCACTGATAATGGGCTCATCAACATACACATCGCCATTCCTGATTTTCAGGTTGAAATCACAATCAGGATTGGTGCAAACCCAGGCTTTGTACTGGATAGTTGCTCCTTGACTACCAAAGTCGGACAAGGGCACCAGGTCTCCAGCCTTACACTTCTGGCATTTGGGGAAACTAAATTGTTCCACGAAGTCCACCTCCCAACCGGAATTTAATCTTTTCTGCAGTATACACTAAGCGGTAGGCGTTGACAATAGCCTATTCAGCCTGACCGAGCTAATGCGGCTATAGATAGCACCCTCCCTTGTCAACCAGCTTTTCATTAGGCTGACAGCACCCACCTCAATGGCACGAGCCGCCTCAAAACTGGTGCCAACTACAAGCTGCCCAAAGCTTCGTCGCTCATCTGATGACGCCTGATTACGAAGCCGAGCCAGGGTCAAATGAGGCGTGAACGGCCGCGCTTCAGGGGTAAAGCCCAGAGGCTCCAGACTAGACTCAATACCCTGTTGAAGCTGACCCAGCTTATCTACCTCTCCCTCCACCCCTACCCAGGCCACCTGAGCCCGCCCCAAGCTAGGGAAAACGCCAAGGCCTCTGACCTCAAGACGAAAGGGGGGTACCACTCGAGCCGCCTCCTCCATCCCCTTGGTTATCTCGCCAACCCTGTCCACAGGAATACTACCCAGGAACTTCAGCGTAAGGTGAATACTATAAGGGTCAACCCACTTCACCCAAGTTTGACCGCTCGATTTCAGACGAGCCTCGAGCCGGGTAAGCTCCAGCTTCAACTCATCAGGCAACTCAATGGCAATAAAAGAACGAATCTGCTCCATAACCCAAGCCTAACTACCCTGAATACCCAGCAGCCTCCGGGCATTACCCGACAGAATCAGATTCTTCGTCTCATCAGGCAAATCCAGAGATTTAACCTCCTCAAGCAACCGTCTCTGGGGAACCAGAGGGTAGTCACTGCCGAAAAGAACCCTATCAGCGCCAACAAACTGGACAACCTGAGTATATACCTGAGGGCTATACAGCAAAGGTGAAGCTGAGGTATCAAAAAGGACATTACTCATCGCCTTTTTCACCTCAGGCATCAAAGCATAGAAGGGTAAACCACCACCCCAATGAGCACAGACTATGGTTAAATCAGGGAAACCAGTAATAAGAGGATAGAGCACATCCGGCGTCACATTCCCTTTACCCTGATACTCATGACCCACCGGCTCAGAGGCATGGGTAAGCAGAATCAGTTTGTGCTTCATCATTACTTCAACAAAGGGGCCCATTACGTCCCTATCACTGACGTCGAATAGCTGCATATCTGGCCTCATCTCACCAACACCCTTTATCCCCCCCTGAGCACAGCGCTCAATCTCAGCTATGGCAGCCTCATAGGAATTTGGCTGAACGGCACAGAAACCTATCAGGCGCCGGGGATAGCGAGCTATCGACTCCAAGATATAGTCATTGGTTTCAACGCATAACTCATGCGTGGTCCAGCCATAATTGACAATAACCGAAATATCAACCCCATCCCTATCCATACTGGCAATGAGTTCATCGGCGGTAGCCAGCTTGGTATTCTTACCGGAGTACAAAATAGCAAAACAGGGATCGCTATCAATATACCTGTCCCGATTCTTCTTTATCTGAGGTGGAAATATATGAGTGTGAAAGTCAATAACCATCTGTTACACTATAGCAGAACGCTCCGGCACTGCCTCAAGAATCTCAGCACCGTCAAATATATCACATTGCCCAACTCCTACCTTCTCTTCAATAATCTTTAAAAATTGAGGGCTCAACTCTATCCCTACCGAGTTTCTCCCCAAGTCTTTCGCCGCCTTCGTCGTTGTCCCGCTCCCCAAGAACGGATCCAGTATCCAGTCCTCTACGTAAGAGAACATTTTTATCAATCTAGCTGGCAACTCGCTGGGATAGGCAGCACAATGCTTATCTTCAACACCGTTGATGTCGCTCCAAATAGCATCCCTGAAGCTTCTGAAGTCTTCCGGCGTGACCTTCGACCTCTCCTTAATCTCCTTCGGCACTTCTCTTCTGCCAACCTTTCTAAAAATATGGATAGGCTCAACTGCATTGGAAACCATAAAATTCGTCGGGTAAGGATAACTCCCAAAAAGAACAGCTCCGTCTCTTGATGTTGTTTTTTGCCAATAAATAGTCCCCATAAATCTTAAACTTTTAATATTATTTAACTGCTGCCAGGTCAAAAGAGCCAGATTAGCCGTAGTCCTTCTTTTCTCGTCAGGCTCAGAATAATAAACATTACCGATATTCAAGGCTATTTTGCCATCAGGGAGTAATGTCCTTACAACCTCATCCCATACTCTACCCAGCTTATCCAGATATTCATCCAGAGTATCATTCAGCCCAATCTGGCCCTTATGCCCGTAGTCCCTCACATTCCAATAGGGTGGAGAGGTAACCATAAGCTGAAAGAAATTGTCCGGCAATTTCTTTAACACCGCCTCAGCATCACCAATGTAAATCCTGTGCTTCGTTCCCATATCATCAAATAGTTTATCAGAATTATCCACCCCCCACAATTTTTACTCTCACCCAGCTCCCTTCCCCACCTCAAAGCGATGGAAGCAATATGTGTTTGGGAGATAAGGATATGAGAAATAAAGAAGCATTCTATATAGCAAGAGGCTGGATTGGAGACCAGAGCTCCCCTAGACTGCTGCTGTTAGCCGTAAACAACCATTTGTTAAGTTGCGACACATATCTCCCTGTGTTACTATATCAGGGTTAGCACTCTAACCATGAGACTGCTAATCTATTGTGTTTGCGGCTGATTAATCTAATTTAGTGGAAGGAGGATAAAATGGCGATTAAGCTTCAACCAATGGCCGACCGGGTATTGGTTAAACCGACAGAAAAGGAGGAAATGACCAAGTCTGGAATCTATCTGCCGGATACTGCCAAGGAAAAACCCCAGGAAGGCGAGGTTATTGCCGTTGGCCCAGGCAAGATGTCTGAGGATGGGAAGAGGATAGCCATGGAAGTCAAGGTAGGCGATACGGTGATTTACGCAAAGTATGGGGGCACAGACATCAAGGTTGACGATGAAGAGCTGATTATACTGCGCGAAAGCGATATTCTGGCGATAAAGAAATAGGTTGTGCAGAGCGAAAACACATCTAAATTAACGGTAAAATCTAGGCAAGAAAACCAAATACTTAAGTCTGGGTAGTTAAGGAGGAAGGAAAATGGCAAAACAGATTATCTTCGGTGAAGATGTAAGACATTCTCTGAAGAAGGGAATAGATGCCTTGGCAGATGCGGTTAAAGTAACCCTGGGGCCCAAGGGACATTGCGTGGCTCTGGATAAGAAATGGGGGGCGCCATCGGTAATTGATGACGGGGTCACCATTGCCAAGGATATTGAGCTTCCCGACCCGTTTGAGAATATGGGCGTGCAACTGGTCAAAGAAGCTGCCAGTAAGACCAATGACGCCTGTGGCGATGGGACGACAACTTCAACCATTCTGGCACACGCCATAATTTCCGGCGGCTTTAAGAATATAGCAGCCGGTGCTGATGCCATGGCTCTAAAGAAGGGTATACAGAAAGCGACCGCCGCTATTGTTGAGGAACTGAAAAAGGCTTCTACCGAGGTAAAGGGTAAGGAGCAGATTGCTCAGGTCGGCACCATCACCGCCAAAGACAAGGAAATCGGCGATTTACTTGCTGAGGTTATGGAGAAGGTGGGCAAGGATGGGGTTATTACCGTCGAAGAGTCCAAGGGGACGAAATACGAGATAGAGTATGTGGAGGGTATGCAGTTTGACCGGGGTTACATCAGCCCCTACTTCATCACCAATGCCGAGCGTATGGAGACGGTCATTGAAGACCCCTACATTCTTATTACCGATAAGAAAATCTCGGCGGTAGCAGACCTCCTGCCGGCTCTTGAGAAGATACTGCAAGTTTCCAAGAACCTGCTCATTGTCGCCGAGGATATTGATGGTGAGGCTCTGGCAACCCTGGTAGTTAATAAGCTACGGGGCACCATCAATGTTCTGGCAGTTAAGGCTCCCGGCTTTGGTGACCGGCGCAAGGCAATGCTGGAAGACATGGCAGTCCTCACCGGTGGTAAGGTAATCTCGGAAGAGATAGGTCGCAAGCTGGACTCGGTTACAGTGGAAGACTTGGGCCGGGCTCGCCGTGTGACCTCCGATAAGGATAATACCACCATTGTTGAGGGCAAAGGCTCAGATGAGGCCATCAAGGGTAGAATCAAACAGATTAAAGCACAGATAGAGGAAACAACCTCTGACTTTGACCGTGAGAAACTCCAGGAGAGACAGGCCAAGCTGGTAGGCGGGGTAGCTGTAATCAAGGTAGGCGCCTCCACCGAGGTTGAACTCAAGGAAAAGAAGCACCGGGTTGAGGATGCCCTGTCGGCAACACGGGCAGCGGTAGAAGAGGGTATTCTGCCCGGCGGTGGTGTCGGCTTGCTCAGTGCTCTGCCGGCTCTGGAGAAACTGGACGTTTCGGGAGATGAAGCTACCGGCGTCGATGTCATCAAGAAAGCAGTTACCGAGCCTCTACGCTGGATTGCTACCAATGCGGGTAAAGACGGGTCGGTGATAGTTGATACCGTCAAAAAGAGCCCGCCTGGAGCCGGGTATGATGCTGAAAACGATGAGTTCGGTGACATGGTAAAGAAGGGTATCATTGACCCAACCAAGGTGGTGAGAACCGGCCTGGAGAATGCCGCCAGCATCGCCGTCATGGTTCTGGTTACCGAATCGCTGGTTGCTGACATACCGGAGAAGGAGAAGGCAATGGGTATGCCGGGCGGTGGTATGGAGGGTATGGGCGGCATGATGTAGTCTGCTCCCAAAATGGTATAGAGAATAGCCGTAGCCCCCGGGTTGCGGCTATTTTTGGGTATGGGATTAGATTGACCGCGGCTTCTGGTAAATATGATGATAGAAATGCAAAAACAGACCATGGAATCTCATGAAAACTGCGGGGTATGCGGACAGCCTCTCGTCTACGAGACCAAGGAAGTGCTGAGGCGCTGCAATTTCTGCGGGAAAGAGTTCAGCACCCTTATCTACTGTCCGGAGGGACACTATATCTGCGACGGCTGCCATGAACGCGAGTCTCTTGATGTACTGCGAGAGGTGCTGAACTCCACCACTTCCAACTCCCCCACCGATATACTGGAAATGGTTATGGCTCATCCCTCGGTACCGATGCACGGACCCGAGCACCACGCTATGGTGCCATCCATCATAGTCGCCGCCGCTAGGAACGCAGGCTATCCTATCCCTGAGGGAGCCGTAGAGAAGGCTTTAGCTAGAGGCGCCAAGGTACCCGGCGGCTGGTGTGGCTTTTACGGAGTCTGCGGTGCTGCCATCGGTGTCGGTACTGCTGTAAGCGTCCTCACCGGGGCAACGCCCCTGAAGGGAGAACCACGGGCACTGGCCAACGAGGCTACTGCTTTTGCCCTGAGCCGGATGATTGACGGCAAGCCGCGGTGTTGTAAAAGAGCCAGTCGCAGGGCACTGGAAGCATCGGTCGATTTCCTTCGAGAACGGATAGGCATCACTCTGGATAAAGAGCAAAAGATAAGGTGCAGCTATACCGAGAGAAATAATGAGTGTGCCCGAGAGGACTGTGCCTACTATGATAGTGGCTCATCCCAGATAGAAGGAAAATAACACACCGGGAAAGAAGTATCTTAAAGCCTCAGCAGGTCTTCCAGAGGCTCATCCGGCCTAACCGGGCCGACCACCGCTAGGTGGACTTTATCACCCGCCAGTAACTCTTTGGATAGACGCTGGATTTCCTCAGCAGTAATGGCATCAATAATAGATACCACTTGCTCAACGCTAAGAATACGCCCGGTGAGAATCTCCTGCCCCCCAATCCAGCCAGCAACGCTACGGCTATCCTCCATACGGAGTAGCAAGCGCCCCTTTGATAATTCCTTTGCCTTGGACAGCTCGGCTTCAGGAACCAGTTCCCTCAGGCGAGATAATTGCTCCAGGATGGCCTTGATGGCCACTGACAGGTTCCTGGGCTCCACCCCGGCATGGACAGTAATCGAGCCTGAGTCAAGGAAATGATCAACATAGCTATGGATGCTGTAGGCAAGCCCCAGCTTATCCCGAATTTCAACAAACAGGCGACTGCTCATCCCCTCCCCCAGAATTACATTAAGCAGGTCAAGGACAAAGCTCTGGGGGTGAAGAAGCGGCAGTCCTGGCAATCCCAGACACAGGTGAGCTTCCTCGGTGTCCTTCCTCTCAACCTGAAGCCGCCGATTCCGCTGCCCCGTATAAGCCAGATACCCGGAACGAGGCTTCCGACCAACCCAAGCACCCAGTGTCTGACTAACAGCGGCTACTGCCTCCTGATGCCGGATATCGCCGGCGATGGCAATCACCGCATTGTCAGGAAGATATTGACCTGTCATGTAGTCAAGCATCATATCCCTGGTAATAGCAATTACCGATCCCCTACTGCCCGCTACATCACACCCTAGGGGGTGATCAGGCCACAGAAGCTCATCAATAAGCATATCAACCTGCTGTGACGGCAAATCCTTACTCATACTAATCTCTTCAATGACAACCTGCCGCTCCCTCTCTATATCCTGGGGGTCAAACCTGGAACAGAGTAACATGTCTCCCAATACATCCAAGGCGAGAGCGAAATGGGGCTGAGCCACCTTGCACCAGTAGACGGTTAACTCTTTATCGGTGCCACCATTAAGAATCCCGCCCACTCCTTCTATTGCCCCCGAAATTTCCATAGCCGTCGCCCGCTTCTGGCTGCCCTTGAATAGCAGGTGCTCGATAAAATGCGAAATTCCCGCCTGAGCCTTGGACTCGTATCGGGAGCCGACGCCAACAAAGATACTGATAGACACCGAGCGGGTATGAGGCATAGTAACGGTAATAAGGCGCAGCCCGTTACCCAGAACAGTCTTTTGGTACAAAAAATTCACCTCGTCTAAACCGAATCAAGTAATATATTTTAGCGGTATTCTTAATTCAGAGCAATCCAAACCCTATTGACATATCGTGCCCAATGCGCAAAACTTGCTTTGGGAAAACTATTCACATAAACCCAGGGAAAAGCTCTAAGGAATATAGCTCAGCAAGGAAATGTTGCCTTCGCTGGCAGAGGTTAAGAATTCAAAACCCCTTACCACTCCCTACTATTGTTGCGTCGTGCCCCTGTAGCTCAGGTGGATAGAGCAGCGGTTTCCTAAACCGCGTGTCGCGCGTTCGAGTCGCGCCAGGGGTACCACTTTTTACTAATCTCTCCCTTCGAAATTACCAATTGCCGTATGTTAATATTCGATACCAAGAAAATCCTCCATATCGTGAACGATAGCTTTAAAAGTATTAATATACACTCCCATTCTCACCATATCTTGTGTTGAATCTCTAGCCATTAGAAAAAACCGGGTTCAACAAATTTC
>DAOUMH010000009.1:0-5466 GCA_034411815.1 Dehalococcoidales bacterium
GCCGAGGCTATGAAAGACCTAAAGTTCGGTGACCTCAGGGCTTATATTGCTATCCCGCAGGGCTTCGGTGAGCAGGTAGCCCGGAGCTGGCAAGGCAAAGAGACTGATATCAACCTGCAAATGACCTATGATGAAAGCGATATTACGATCTCAGAGCAAATCATTTCTATTATAAATGCTGCTACCCGTTCTTTTGCCCACATTGAGATACCGATAACTATTGATGCCCAGCCTATCCACATAGAGACTGAGATTACCTACATTGATTTCATAGCCCCGGGGATAATAATCTTCGGCCTTTTGATATTGATACCAACATCAGCCCGGATAATGGTGAGTGACAAAGAGAAAGGCTTTCTGGCTCGTCTGCTGACCACACCGGTTAGACCACTGGATTTCATCTCTGGCTACTCATTGTGCCTAGTTGTTATTGCTATTGCTCAGATAATCATCTTTATAGCTGTTGCCTGGTGGTTCGGAATGGATATTGTCGGCAGTCTCTGGCTGGCATTTCTCATCTTTTTCCTAGCCGGTCTGAGTAGTATCGGCATTGGTATGGTAATTGCCTCGCTCTCTAAAAGTGAAAACCAAGCTGAGCCATTTTGCTGGCTGTTTGCCATGCCGCTGGCAATGCTTTCCGGGTGCTGGTTTTCAGTAGATATGATGCCGTCATACATCAGAAATATAGCCATTGCCTTCCCTTATGCCCATGCCATTGATGCCTCGCGGGGGGTTCTCATCCGAGGCGTCGGGCTGGAGGCAATCAGCAGTGACCTGCTATTCCTGCTCGGCTGGGCGATAGCCATCTTTGCTCTGGGTACCTTTCTATTTAGAAGAAGTATGACGCGATAAGGTAATAGGAGGTTAGGTTTAAATGAGCGTACCGATGATTGCTGGCAACTGGAAGATGAATACCACGGTAAGTGAGGCCATAGAGATGGTTAAGGCAATGCGTACTGGCCTTGATGAGATAGGTAATGTCGACAAGCTAATTTGCCCACCTTTTGTCTCTCTAGCTGCGGTTAGTGAATTAATTAAAGGGAGCTCAATAAAGCTGGGGGCACAGAATCTATACTTTGAGGAAAAAGGGGCTTACACTGGGGAGATTTCACCGCTAATGCTGGCCGAGCTTTGCGAATTTGTTATTATAGGGCACTCTGAACGCAGGCAGTATTTTAACGAAACTGGGGAGATTATCAATAAAAAGATTAGAGCTGCACTGAGGATAGGCTTGAAGCCCATTTTGTGCGTTGGGGAGAAGTTGGAAGACAACGAGGCAGGCAGGACAGAGCAAGTGGTAACCGAGCAACTAAGGTCATCCTTGACTGGCATAGATTCTCCCGGTGATTTGTTGGTAGCCTACGAACCGATTTGGGCTATCGGCACGGGCAGGGCAGCTACCGGCGAGCAGGCAAACGAGACCATTGGTTTCATTCGTCAGAATGTTGCCGGACTATATAATAAAAAGTTTGCCCGGGATATACGTATTCTGTATGGCGGTAGCGTTACTGCTGAAAATACCTCTGAATTTATGAGCCAACCTGAGATAGATGGTGCCCTTGTTGGTGGAGCCAGTCTGAAGGCAGACCAATTCTCAAGTATTGTGGTGCAAACTTCAAAGATTAAACAGTGAGTTATCTGGTAGCTATAGTTGGTCCTACTGGTGTCGGTAAGAGCCGACTGGCTCTGCGCCTGGCCCAGATGTTTGGTGGGGAGATAGTAAGTGCCGATAGCCGACAGGTATACCATTATATGGATATCGGCACGGCCAAGCCCGGTAGAGAGGAGCTATCTCTTGTCCCTCATCACCTGATTAATGTGGCCAATCCCAGGGATGATTTCAGCCTGGCTCAATACCAGCAGCTAGCCTATAGAGCAATCCACGATATTCAAGAGCGTAACAAGCTGGCTCTGTTAGTAGGTGGTAGCGGGCTGTATGTATGGTCGGTATTGGAAGGCTGGGGAGTACCACAGGTTCCTCCTGATCTGGAGTTCAGACAGAGTTTGGAGAAGAGGGTAGCTGAGGGTGACCAGGAAGAGCTTTACCGGGAATTAACAGAGGTTGACTCTGTGGCAGCACAGGGAGTGGATCCTCACAATGTTCGCCGTGTGATAAGGGCTCTTGAGGTGTACAGGGGGACCGGGCTTCCCCCTTCTCAGCTCAGGCATAGGGGGGCACCGCCTTTCAATATGCTTATTATAGGTCTCACTGTAGATAGGGCGGAGCTATATCGTAGAATTGATTTGCGGGTTGCCGAGATGATAAAGCAGGGCTTAGTCGAGGAGGTAGAAAGGCTGGTAAAGATGGGCTATAGCTTTAATTTACCATCTATGTCCGGCATAGGCTACAAGCACATCGGGATGTTTCTCAGGGGGGAGCTGACCTTGGAGGCTGCCGTACAGCAAATCAAGTTTGAGACTCATCGATTTGTCAGACACCAGTATAGTTGGTTTAGGTTGAAAGATGATAGAATAGCATGGTTTGATATACAATACAGACAGGACTCTGAAATTACAGCCATGGTGGCTAGGTTTATAGAAGAGATGAGCGGTAAACATGAAGTTTGTTAAGATGCAGGGCGCTGGTAATGATTTTGTGCTAATGGAGACTGGTAGTATGCAACATGATTGGTCACGGGTGGCAGTAGCTATGTGTGACCGCCATTTTGGTGTTGGTGCTGATGGCTTACTGCTATTGCTGCCATCGGATAAAGCTGACTTCCGGATGCGCATATTTAACCCTGATGGTTCTGAGGCCAGGGCTTGCGGTAACGGGCTTAGATGTCTGGTTAAGTATATCAAGGGCAGAAGGCTGGTTAGTCGTGAAGCCCGTCATGTGCTGGTGGAGACGTTATCAGGAGTAAGAAAGGTCAAGATTAACAACGGGACGGCTGCCAATATCCAGGCCAGCATGGGAATGCCGAAGCTCGAAGCCGAGAACATTCCAGTAATAATAGGGCAGAGTACGGCTGGCATGAAACCGGTACTGAGCCACTCTATCACTGTGGGAGGCAGGGAGTTGCTGCTGAGCTTCGTCTCCATGGGTAATCCACACGCTGTTTTCTTCTCCCAAGAGCCGGTATCGAATTTCCCCTTGACGCAGTTGGGGCCGAAGGTAGAGCAGTACGAGCTCTTTCCTGTCGGGGTAAACTTCGAGGTGGCTAGGGTCATAAACCGTCAGCAGATAGAGGCTCGGGTTTGGGAAAGGGGAGTGGGCGAGACCCTGGCTTGTGGTAGCGGTGCCTGTGCTATAACTGTTGCCGCTCGATTACATGATTATATTGACAATAAAGTTGATATAAGATTACCAGGGGGTATACTGGTTGTAGAGTGGGATGGGGTAGGGGAGGTATTCCTTAGCGGTCCAGCGGAGGTGGTATTCACCGGAGAATGGTCGGGGCAAGCTCTTGGCTGAGGGAAAAGACTATAAACTGGAGTCAGGAAGGTAGGCTTGATAGATAATCTTATATCAAAACGGGTTAAGAACTTATCCCCGTATCTTTTCGTGGAAATCACTAGGAAGATTGCTGAGAAAAGGGCGAAGGGAGAGGAGGTAATTAGCTTTGCTTTAGGTGACCCTGATATGCCTACGCCACGCCATATAATTGATAGGCTGTGCCGGGCGGCGGAGGACCCGGCTAATCATCGCTATCCGGAAACTGCTGGTTTGTCAGAACTGCGCCAGGCCATAGCTGAATGGTACAAAAAGCGCTTCGGGATTCCTCTGGATGCCGATAAGGAGGTGTTGCCACTTATTGGAGCAAAGGAGGGTCTTGCCCATACTGCTTTCTGCTTCGTCAACCCGGGGGATATTGCCCTGGTGCCTGACCCTGCATACCCCGTTTATTCAATAAGCACCGCTTTAGCCGGTGGTGAGTCTTACTACATGCCGCTTACCGAGCGGAACGATTTCCTGCCCGATTTGGAGGTCATACCGGAGGATATTCTAAGAAAAGCCAAGCTTTTGTGGATAAATTATCCAAACAATCCCACAGGGGCAGTAGCCGACCTTAGTTTTTTCAGCCGGGTGGTTGAGTTTGCCCTGCAACATAACCTGGCTGTCTGTCATGACGGGCCATACTCAGAGGTTGCCTTTGATGGCTATAAGCCGGGAAGCTTTTTGCAGGCAAAAGGAGCTAAGGAGGTAGGGGTAGAGTTTCACTCCCTGTCCAAGAGCTATAATATGACCGGGTGGCGAATAGGGATGGTGGTAGGTAACCCCGCTATGATAGATGCCCTGAGGAGAATTAAGTCAAATTTGGATTCGGGAATACCACAAGCTATTCAATATGCTGCTATTGAGGCCTTAACCGGGTCTCAGGAATGCATTCAGGAGCGCAATACTGTTTACCAGAGCCGCCGTGATCTGATTGTTGACAGGCTAAACAGTATCGGGCTTGAAGCCAGACCACCGAGGGCGGGACTATATGTCTGGGCTAGAGTTCCTGAAGGCTATACCTCTGCTGACTTTGCTACCGACTTATTGGAGAAGGTTGGGGTGGTGGTTACCCCGGGTGCGGGCTATGGCAGGAGTGGCGAGGGGTATGTGCGGTTATCTCTGACTATATCGGATGCAGAGTTGAGCAAGGGCTTATCACGCTTAGCCGAGTGGCGTAACATCAGGCAAGAACCCGGGTCAGATAAATGACTTGACATAAAGTATTCAGCCCGGAAATAGGGGGGTAGCATTACCAAAGTAGCAATTTCTACCCAGGCATCTCAAGAACGAGCTTTCCTGGTTTCTATGGTTGCCAAGGGGGGTGCTGATAGGTGGTCGGCAGAGGATTCTTTAGAAGAGTTGGCTCAATTGGCCAACACCGCCGGGGCTGATGTGGTAGGAAAAATTATTCAGCGATTGCCTGTTCCATCAAAGACGCACTATCTTGGTAAAGGCAAGCTGGATGAGTTGCTATCTCTGAAGAGCAGCGTAAACTACGATGTGGTAGTCTTTGATGATGAGCTCTCGCCGTTGCAACAACGAAACCTGGAAGAGCTTCTTCAGGTTAAAGTGATTGACCGCGTTGCCCTGATTCTGGATGTTTTTGCCAGGCATGCCAGAACCCACGAGGGTCAGCTGCAGGTAGAACTGGCTCAGCACCAGTATCTCTTTCCTCGCCTCGCCGGGCAGTGGAGCCATCTGGAAAGGCTTGGTGGTGGTATTGGCACTAGGGGCCCCGGTGAATCACAGCTTGAGACTGACAGGCGCCTTATCCGCCGAAAAATACACCGTTTAGAAAAACAGATTGAAGAGGTAAGGAAGCACCGTATGCTATATCGCCAGCAACGCAGAAAGAGCGGTATTCCTGTAGTAACCCTGGTTGGCTATACCAACGCTGGTAAAAGCACCTTACTTAATGCTCTTAGCCAAGCCAATGTCCTTGTTGAAGACAAGCTCTTTGCCACCCTTGATCCAACTACCAAACGCCTGACACTGCCTGATAAAAGGGTAGCATTGCTAACTGATAC
>DAOUMH010000010.1:0-8150 GCA_034411815.1 Dehalococcoidales bacterium
AAGCCAAGCGCTATGCCCAGGAGACAGATCGGGTTATCTTCTCTGAACTGTCAGTGGGCTTCCGGGGAGAGAATGATAACTACACTACCAGATACAAAGACGGACAGTGGCATTGCTCTTGCCACTTTTTTTCAGAGTGGGGGCGCTGTAGTCATACTATGGCCCTAGAAAGAATTCTGGGTAACATGCTACCAAAAGAGGCTCTGGTTACCCAGTATGATGCTCCCTGAGTGCCTCTTATTGAGCCCGGCACCATAAGCGTTTATTTTAGCAGGGCTTGCTCCTAGGTGGGTGATCCTGTAGCCTTGTGTGCTCAATCGTCTCGGCTACTACGAACAGGGAACCGGTAGCACAGATGAGGTCTTTATCCCTGGCTAGGGACAGGGCTAGGGAGAGTGCTTCGGGGATAGTATTTGCTACCTGTGCTTTTATCCCGTGCCTGCTGAATTCGGCTACGATTGGTGGCGTCTCCGCAGCCCGGGGGTGTTTGGAGCGAGTGACAATCACCCTGCGAAAAACGGGAGCCAGTTCTGAGATTACACCGGATATATCCTTGTCAGATGATGAGCCTATGACCAGAATGGCTTGGTCAAAATTAAGGTGCTGCTCAATGAACTCCCTTAACCTCCGGGCTGCGTCGGGATTATGGGCGCCGTCGGTTATCAGGGTAGGGTGATAACCGAGAATCTGGAGGCGACCTGGCCAGCTCACCCCCGCCAGACCCTTTATGATGCTGTCCGTGGAGATATTAAAGCCCCTTTCTACCAGGACCTCTAGCGTTGCCACCGCTGTAGCGGCATTTCCCATCTGGTGGTCGCCGAGAAGTGGGATGGATAGCTTGTAGCTACCTAGTCTTCCCTTCACCTGAATTAATTGGTGATTGAGGTTGGAGCCAAGACCCTGCCAGATAACATCACTGCCTACCTTGAGCAGTTCTACCCCGCGATTGTTACAGGCTTCCTTTATTACCTCAGCCGCTTCATCAGACTGGGGAGAGGTTACTACCACACAGTTGGGCTTAATAATACCGGCCTTCTCGGCGGCAATTTCAGCCAGTGAGTTACCTAGTACATCAGTGTGGTCAAGGCTAATAGAGGTGATAACACAGACCTCGGGCTGGATTACATTGGTGGCGTCAAACCTTCCGCCTAGTCCTACCTCTAGCACTTGGAAGTCTGCTCCCTTTAGCTGGAAGTGAGTAAAGCACAGTGCGGTTAGTAGCTCAAAGGTGGTCAACTGCCCATAGGTGGCCTTGTTGTTTACTGCTTCAACTTCAGGCTTGACCCTCTCTATGGTGGCAGCTAACTCCTGCTCAGAGATTAGCTCGTTGCTAACCCTGATGCGCTCTCGCCAGGTATGCAGGTGCGGTGAGGTGTAGAGTCCAGTGGTGTAGCCAGCGGTAGTAAGGGCTGAGGCTATCATGGCTGCTGTGCTTCCTTTACCATTAGTGCCGGCAATATGGACTGACCTGGCTCTCAGGTGGGGGTTGCCTAACCGAGCCAGTAGTTCCTCCACGCGCCTCAGGTCATAGAAGGCGGGGTCATGTGGCATCGGCATCTTTTCATAGTCAGTATAGCTAGATATGTAGCTTGCGGCTTGCTGGTAGTCCACGCTTACCATCTCCTTTACTTGGTATAAGCTGGCATAGCTTATCAATAGTCCTGATATTACCTATATATACCACTCAGCCCGAACCAAAGTCCAGCCTGTTAGTGAGACTATATGTGGTATAATGCGCTTAAATTACCTTGACGGGGGTGGCCGCTATGTGGGAGTGGTTTGTTGCTAACAGTGTATGGATACTCATCATTGCGGTGGTTGGGCTGTTACTTAGCCTTTTTCTCGGCGGGCAGATTCGGGGCAGTGTTGAAAAAGCACTGACTGGTAGTAGGCAAAAGAGTTTGCACAGAAGTTTGAGGATAGGGTTCTGGACGGTTTATGGGATTATATTGGTGATTGTTATCTTGGCAGTATCAGCAATCCTCTTCTCTGTCCAGGGTGCTCAGGCAGCAGTAACCCGGGAAACAGTAGAAATATGGTTTCTGGAGCATGGCATCAGTATTCTTGTCATGTTAGCAGTGGGGGTGGGGCTGTGGTTTGCCTTAAAGGAGTTTCTTCCCCCTCTGGTGCGCCGTACCTTGGTCAGAGCTAAGGGGGAGAGTAAGGAGGGGATTAGTAAAAGAACAGATACTCTCCTCTCTATCTTCATGGGAACCGGAAGGCTCCTCATTATTGTGCTCATCGTGTTTATGATTCTGTCTGAGGTAGGGGTACCCATTGGCCCAGTTCTGGCTGGCTTTGGTGTCGCCGGCATAGCTGTTGGCTTCGGTGCCCAGTACCTGATAAGAGACCTTATTGCTGGTATCTTCATTATTCTGGAGAACCAGTATCGGGTTGGGGATGTGGCTAGGGTGGCTGATATCAGTGGGTTGGTAGAGGAGATACACTTAAGGAAGACGGTGCTCCGTGACCTTGATGGTATAGTTCACCATGTGCCTAATGGGGAGATTAAGGTAGCCAGTAACTATACCAGACACTTTGCCCGGGTGAATCTCAATATCTCGGTAGCCTATGGCACTGACCTTGAACACGCCATTATGGTGATAAATCGTGTGGGGCAGGAATTGGCTACGGATGAGAAGTGGGCTCCATTGATTAGAAGTGCTCCTCAGGTGTTGAGGGTGGATAAGTTCGGTGACTCCGGTATAGAGATTAAGATTCTGGGTGAGGTTAAGCCTATAGAGCAGTGGGCGGTAATGGGTGAACTGAGGCTTCGCCTTAAGAAGGCCTTTGATGATGAAGGGATAGAGATTCCTTGGCCCCATGTTAAACTTTATCTGGGTCAGGAGCCAGCGAGTAAAAGTCTGGTCTGCGGGGCTTGTTCCCACATCAACCCTCCCGGGAGCAAGTTCTGCTCCAACTGTGGTGCCGACCTTGGTTCATAGTGTGTGTTGCAGTTCTATGGCAGATGAGGCATCGGGGGTGCTAGATGAATTTTAATGAAAAGCTGATAAACATAGCTCGTAAGAATAAGAGCCTGCTCTGTATCGGGCTTGACCCCGACCCGGGGTTATTGCCCGATAGGACGGACGTTTTTGAGTTCAACAGAGAAATCATTGATGCTACCTCTGATTTGGTGTGTGCCTATAAGCTCAACCTTGCTTTCTATGAAGCACTGGGGGACGAGGGGATTGATGCCCTGAGGCGCACCATTAAATATGTACCTGGCGACATATCAACAATAGGGGATGCCAAGCGAGGTGATGTGGGTAATACGGCTAAGGCATATGCCGAGGCTATCTTTGTTAACCTCGACTTTGATGCCGCTACCGTGAATCCCTACCTAGGCTTCGATTCTGTGGAGCCTTTTATTCAGTACGCTGATAAGGGGGTATTCATCCTGTGTCGGACATCAAACACCGGTGCGTTTGATTTCCAGACCCTTCGCTGTCAGGTGGGGGAGGGATACCGGCCCCTGTTTGAGCTTGTAGCCCTGAAAGCCAGTGAGTGGGACGCTTACGGCAATATAGGGTTGGTGGTTGGGGCTACCTGCCCGGATGAATTAAGGCTGATTAGGCAGAGTCATCCTGATATGCCTCTCTTGATACCGGGTATCGGTGCTCAGGGGGGAGACTTAGCTTTGGCGGTCAGCTATGGGGTCGATGCTCAAGGGGAGAGGGCAATCTTGAGCTCGTCGCGGCAGATTATCTACGCCTCGCCGGGGAGGGATTTTGCCCGGGCGGCCCGGGGTGTTGCCTCCAAACTACGGAACGAGATTAACCACTATCGGTTTGACCTTACTTCTCGGTAGGAAGGCATTGGCTGTTCGGGGCAAAATGGTTATGGAGATAAAGCTGGGCGATGTGGTTCGCCTCAAGAAGAAGCACCCCTGTGGCAGTTATGAGTGGCAGGTGGTCAGACTCGGGGCTGATATAGGTATCAGGTGCCTTAAGTGCCAGCACCGGGTTCTTATTGAGCGAGGTGTCTTTGAACGTAGGGTTCAAGCTTTTGTTTCCCGTGGAGAGTAATGGCATGCCCCGTTCTGCTCGCCTGACCGCCTATGGAATAATCTTACTAAGTTTTCCCTCTATTGCTTCCTTACTCGGGAAGGCACCGATTAGCTTTGCCTGAACTATACCGTCTTTATCGATTAGGAAGGTGGTCGGGAGGGCGACGACGTTATACTTTTGGGCTGAGCTCCATGCCGGGTCTAGTAGCACTGTGAGGGAAAGATTATAAGACTGTACAAACCCTCTTACGTGGGAAGAGCTTTCTCCCAGGTTAACGGCCAGTATTGCCAATCTCTTGTCTGACCACTCCTCGTGAACCTGCTGTATATAGGGCATCTCATAGGCACAAGAGCTACACCAGGTTGTCCAGAAGTTGATTAGTATCGGCTTACCCTTGAGGTCACCGAGGGAGACGGTTTGTCCATCTAGGTTTTCAAGTTGAAAGTCGGGGGCTGGTTCGCCTACCCGAGCCGTCAATGGCTCAGAGTCGGTTGAGCACCCGCCAAGCAATAGCCCCAGGGTCAGTATTATTGTCAGTATTACCGCTAGTATTTTATTCATAGGTTGAAGCCTCTAATATAATTTTACCTCTAAACTGTGGCTAGAACCAGATTAGCTTGTTGGTCAGGATAAGTATGCCTATGGATATGAGCAGTATCCCGCTGAAAACATAGATTGCGGTGGAATAGCGGTGAATGCGCTTGAGCAGGGGGGTAATGGAATCAAAGGCGGCTCCCATTATAAGGAAGGGAAGCCCCAGGCCTAGAGAGTAGGTCGCTAGTAAGTAGGTTCCTTGCCATACCGTTCCTGAGCCCCCGGCAAGGGATAGGATACCCATAATTGGCCCGCCAAGACATGGCGTCCAGGCTAGACAAAATATGCTTCCGGTCAGGAAGGAACGCAGGTAGCTGGTTTTGTTACCTAGGGATAGGTTCAGGCGCCTTTCATAATTTAGCCAGGGTATCTTCAGGGCAGCCAGCATGAATATTCCGAAGACTATTAACAGGCTGCCGGCTATTTGACGAATCACTGTTATGTGGTCAGCAAGGGTGGCTCCGATTAGTCCGGCGCCGGCTCCCCAGAGGCTGAAAACTACTGAGAACCCGATTACAAAACTGAGGGAGTGAAGGAATATGGGCATGCGGAACCTGTTGACTTTAGGCTCAAATATTTCAGGGCCACATAGGCTGGCGAGATATACCGGCACCAAGGGCAGCACGCATGGTGACAGGAAAGATGCCAGTCCGGCACCGAAGGCGACCAAAAGCGATATATGTTCCATCGTTTTCTCTTTGAGAGGAAGTCTTAATACTAACTATTTTAAACCGGAATATCAAGTTCGGTAGGTATTTGCATTTCAGACTCTCTCGTGTTATATTTTTGGAACAAACTTATATGTTAACCGCTAGGGGTGCAAAGAGGCTGAGAGGCGTTTTGGTGCCAACCCTGTGGACCTGATCTCGGTAATACGAGCGTAGGGAAGCGGCAGTGATTTGGCCAAGGGTTTAGCAGCCGGAGCCCTTGGTTTTATTTTTGCGGAGACTAATATGACTCAACTGGAACTGGCAAGAGCGGGTGTTGTTTCACCCCAGATGAGCCTGGTGGCTCAGTATGAGGGGGTGGAGGTTGAGCTTGTTCGGCAGGGCGTAGCTGAAGGAACCATTGTGATCCCGGCTAATACCAACCACGTGAATCTTACCTCTCGTGGCATAGGCAAGGGGCTTAAGACTAAGGTCAATGCCAACATCGGGACATCTTCCGACTTTGGAGATATTAATACCGAACTGGATAAGCTGCGGGTGGCTATTGATTCAGGGGCGGATGCCGTTATGGATTTATCGACGGGTGGGGATATATCGGCCATCCGGCAGACTGTTGTTGGCTCTAGCCCTGTGCCGGTGGGAACAGTCCCGATTTATCAGGCCGGGATTGAGGCGATAGCTAAACATGGTGCTATTGTCAAGATGACTGTTGATGAACTGTTCGCCGTTATTGAGGAGCATGCCCGGGACGGTGTTGACTTTATAACAGTGCACTGTGGTGTGACCCAGTCGGCTATTGCTCGGCTGAAGCAACAGGGGAGAGTGGCCGATGTGGTATCTCGGGGGGGGGCTTTCCTGATAGGCTGGATGCTCTATAATGAGCGTGAAAACCCTCTTTATGAGCAGTTTGACCGCTTGCTGGGTTTAGCCAGGGAATTCGATGTAACATTGAGTCTGGGTGATGGTATGCGCCCCGGTTCTCTGGCTGATGCTACCGATCGCGCCCAGGTGGAAGAGTTGCTAACTTTAGGGCAGCTGGTGCAGGTGGCTCAGCAAGCCGGGGTTCAGGTAATGGTCGAGGGGCCGGGACACCTTCCGTTGAATCAAATTGAAGCCAATGTTAGTTTGCAGAAGTCTGTTTGCAAGGGGGCTCCTTTCTATGTGCTCGGCCCGCTGGTGACGGATGTTGGTGCCGGCTACGACCATATTACAGGGGCTATCGGGGGGGCTATTGCCGCTGCCGCCGGTACCGATTTTCTGTGCTATGTAACACCGGCCGAGCATCTCTCCATACCAGACCCCGAGGATGTAAGACAGGGGGTGATAGCCTCGCGCATAGCTGCTCACGCCGGTGATATTGTTAAAGGGGTAAAGGGTGCTGAGCAGTGGGATAGAGAAATGTCTGTGGCCAGGAAGAAGCTCGATTGGGAGAGGCAAGCTAGGCTTTCCTTAGACCCTGAGCGGGCACATCGGGTTCATGGTAAGCATACCTCAGCTGGTGAGTCTTGCAGTATGTGTGGTGAGTTTTGTGCTATGGCATTGGTGGAAAAGTATTTGGGCGTCTCGGTAACTAACTGTTAGGCGTCGTTATTATAAGGGGGGCGAAATGGGAGTGTTTTATCCCGTCAGTGAAGGAGAAGTAACTAAGGCTATTATAACCAGCTTTTCACGCCAATTGGAGGAGTGTGTTAGAAGCGATGTCGTTATTGTTGGTGGTGGCCCCAGCGGGCTTATTGCCGGCAGGGAATTGGGTAAAGCCGGTCTGAGGGTTCTGGTTATAGAAAGGAACAACTATCTGGGTGGCGGCTTCTGGGTTGGTGGCTATTTTATGAATAAGGTTACCCTGAGGGCTCCGTCTCAGGGGATTCTTGATGAGTTGGGTGTACCTTACTCTGGGGCTGGCGAGGGGCTTTATGTGGCTGATTCTCCTCACGCCTGTTCCAAGCTGGTTGCTGCTGCCTGCGATGCTGGGGTTAAATTCCTCCAGCTAACCTTTCTGGAGGACTTGGTGGTGCGTGAAGGGGATAGGGTAGCTGGGGTGGTGGTTAACTGGAGCCCTATTGCCTATCTACCTAGGGAGGTTTCAGCCCTTGATCCAATACCCTTGGAAACGAGGGTGGTGATTGATGCTACCGGTCATGATGCCTGTGTGGCTAGAAAACTGGAGCAGCGGGGGGCGCTCAAGCTAGCCGGTGAGAGAACACTATGGATTGAGCAGTCAGAGGATGCCGTGGTGAAGCATACTGGGGAGGTCTATCCGGGATTGGTTGTGACCGGTATGGCAGTGGCGGCTGTTTATGGCTTACCCCGTATGGGGCCTACCTTTGGGGCTATGCTTCTTTCGGGGAAGCGGGCGGCTGAGGTTACACTTGGGATTTTGCGATAGTTAAGGGTATTATCTGGGCAGGCAAAAGATGGATAGAGCACTTAATTTAGGCAGAGTTTTTGGCATCCAGTTCAGGTTGCATTATACCTGGTTCATCATATTTATCCTGATAACTGCCTCGTTATCTTGGCAGCTCTTTCCCGATATTTATCCAGGCTGGCCATTACCACTCTACTGGGTTATCGGTGTAATAGCCAGTCTGTTATTCTTTACCTCGGTGTTGGCTCATGAATTGGCTCACAGCCTTGTGGGCAAGGCCAATGGTGTTCCAATAAAGAGCATAACCCTTTTTATTTTCGGTGGTGTTGCTCAGATGATAAAGGAGGCTGCGCGCCCCGGGGCCGAGTTCAAAATGGCAGTGGCCGGGCCTGCCTCTAGTTTGATAATCGGTGGCTTGTTTGGTTTGCTTTATTTGTTTACCCGGGGCGTGTTTGAGCCTGTGGCGGCTATAGCTTATTGGCTGGCTTATGTAAATGTTATCCTGGCGGTGTT
>DAOUMH010000011.1:0-13723 GCA_034411815.1 Dehalococcoidales bacterium
GCACTCTATATATACGGTAGGTATTCCCCACTCGTTCATCATCCGCCACGGGCTCATCCCTGTTCCACCTCCAGCACCATCAACAGTAAGGAGGTCTATCTTGGCTTCAGAGGCAAACTTTACTGCTCGCGCTAGCGCGGCTGGCCTGTATGCCCCTGTTTTAAGGGTAAGGCACTTGGCGCCGATACTTCGTAGCCTCTCTACATCCTTTAGGAAGGCTTCCTCGTCTACCATCCCTAGCCTTGAGTGGCGCTCGAATTCCTTGAAGGCTTTAATCTTGTAGCTTTCCCTAACCACCGGGTCCTCGGGGTCAGGATTCACGATGTAACCTCTCTTCTTTAGCATAAGGGCCTTATCTATTGCGGGTATCTTTACCTCTCCCCCGATGTCCTTTGCTCCCTGCCCCCACTTAATCTCGATACCTCTGACTCCCAGTTTCTCTATTGCATAGTCAGGGACTCCCAGCCGGGTGTCTTCAACATTAGCCTGAACCAGCAGCATGCCATAGCCATCATACCAGTCCTTGAAGACTCTAACCCTTCGCTCCAGTTCCGGGGATTTTATAATCTTCCCATTCTTTATCTCAGACTCTACATCCATGCCGCAGACATTCTCACCACAAACTAGAATGGAGCCACAAATAGCAGAGGCTATGGCTGCTCCCTCCCAGTTAACCCTAGCTATCTCTGTTGAGCCTAGGGCTCCGGTCATAAAGGGGATTCTTAGCTTTATCTCTCTCTCCTTTGCTCCGACCGTAGTAGAAATATCAACGGCTGAGAAGAGGGTCTTATCGGAGTTTGCCTCTATACCTTTAGCCCCGACACAGGAGCCCTGAATGTTAAAGTGGGCAAAGTCTATAGGATAATCCTTTTCTGCCCCGGCGGTAACCTTGCCGAAAGGCTGGGGGTAGATTACCTCTCTTCCTCTCAGGGCGGATTGCCCTATCTCACATAGACCGAGACATCCATCAAGGCAGGTAACACACATTCCTGAACCGGGTGAAGGGGCAACCCTGTTTCTTGTTTTTGTTGCTGGGCTTGCGTTTGGTTTACTGAACGACATATATTTCTCCTTCTTGATTTTATCGGTATGCTCTTTCCTTCAGAATAGTATTTGAAGGAATTGGTAAACTCCTACATTCTCACTGCTATCCCTCTTTCCTTCAGGTATTGTTTAGCTTGTGAGATTGAAATCTCTCCGAAGTGGAAGATTGAAGCTGCTAGGACTGCCGATGCTTTGCCTACCTTCACGGCGTCGTAAAGGTGCTCCAGCTTACCAGCACCGCCTGAAGCAGTGACTGGAATACTAACCGCCTCGGCTACAGCCCTGGTCATCTCTAAATCGTAGCCCGCCTCTGTTCCGTCAGCATCCTTGCTGGTAAGCAGAATTTCTCCGGCGCCTAGCTCTTCCACACGCTTTGCCCAGTCGGTAATCTCTATGCCGGTAGCTTCATTCCCGCTTTTCACAACCACTTCCAGCCGGGGAAGCCTGCTATCCGGTGGGTTCTTTTTGCCGTCAATGGCAACTACAAGCCTCCCTTTACCAAATTCCCCTGAGGCTTCTCTTATCAACTCGGGAGTCTCGACCGCAGCAGTGTTTATTGAAACCTTGTCCACGCCGAGGTAAATCAGGGCCCTCATATCCTCAATGCTGCTTATACCACCGCCTACAGCGAAGGGGATAGCGACCACATCTCGGACCCTTTTTACCCATTCCAGCCTCGTTTTCCTGTTCTCTATGGTGGCGAAGATATCCAGGAAGACCAACTCATCGGCTCCCTCCTGGCAGTATGCCTTTGCCGCCTCTACCGGGTCGCGGACTTCCCTTAGGTTTACAAAGTTTACCCCTTTGACTACCTTCCCCTCCTTAATATCCAGGCAGGGTATAATTTTTACCTCTTTCATTTTAATAACTCCCAGATTTTGACCAGATTTTTATATTCGATGACAGTGCTCATAGCGTGACTTTCGGCCTCTATGCCGGCTTCCTCGGCGGCAGCTACCGGATTCAAGCCTCCGAGGAGAACCATCCCTACTCTGTTGAGTTCTACAGGGATTTCGTATACTGGTTCACTGGTATCCCCCATCAGGAGCAAGCCTCCTAGGTCAGCTTCCTTTAGCTTGGCTACCACATCCTTGGCTATCGGGAGGCAGGGGGCGGGTATCTCGCGGAAGTTGGCTAGTATTTTCCCGTTGCCACTGGTGGCTACTTCCCTGACCGAGGTCATCCTGGCTCGGATGAATACCTCTGAAGGGTCCAGGGAGGAACCGTCATAGTGAATCAACTCTACGAAGCGCATTGGTTGGTGGTTTCGGAACTGGAGGATGCCGCCGAATCTGGAGTCCATGGGGATTCCAGCCTTGAGCAGGCTGCCGTTTATCACAATACTGCAGACAGTTGCCAGCCCCACTTTCTTATCAGGGATGGTGACTTCGCCCAAGGTCTCGCCTTCTTGAGCTACTGCCACCAGGTCGCTGACACAAAGCCCGGTAGTGAAAGCTGACTTCATCGCCTGGAGTGCTCGGGAGAATTTATCCTTCGGGAAAAAAGAAATATTTACTGGGACCGAACCTTTGCGGTTTTCCCAGTCGAAGCTAGTACGGAAGGCGAGCAACTCGATTCTGGAGATGGCAAACCCAACCTTATCTCTAACCAGGGCATTCCTTAGCTCATCACTGCCTTGCTCGGTGAGTATTCGGCCATCCCTTCTCCCCATGAGGTGGGTCAGCCCGCGCTCATCCATCAGCTTGAGGTGGTAACGAACTGCTCGTTCGCTCAGTTCAACCCCCTGGTCTTTTAGATAGTGAGCAATAACTCTAGCCCCTACTGGTTCCTGCGAATTGCTCAAAACCCTTAGGATAGAGATAGTCTTTCTTTCAATATCTTGCGTTTCAAAACCCATTATATTATTACTTGGATGAAATAGTTTGAATAGGCAAGCGGTTACCTATGTTAGCAGGGCTGAGTTGTCTTGTCAATTTGTGGAGCTTGTTTTTAGGAAGCTAATTTGTTTTTTGCTTCCCCTGTGCCTTCTTCTAGAGTTCGTAGAGTTTGGTCAGGGCTTCCAGAGGGGTCAGGGAATCTATATCCAGCTTATCCAATTCTTCTATGACCTGAGGGTTTTGTTTGAAGAAAGAGAGCTGTTGGGCTGTCTCTTTTGGTTGGCGGTGGTTCTTGATAGAGGTTTTGGTTGGAGTCTGCTGGCTGTCTTCTTCCAGCTCCCTGAGCACCTCGTTGGCGCGGTGTATCACCGATTTTGGTAGTCCGGCTAGCTGAGCTACGTGGATGCCATAGCTTTTATCAACGCCGCCGGGCACGATTTTGTAGAGAAAGATGACCCTTCCCCCTTCCTCAGCTACTGCCACATTAAAGTTCTTCACCCGGGGCAGGAAACCGGCTAGATTAACCATCTCATGATAGTGGGTGGCAAACAGTGTCTTGGCCCCCAGTTTCCGGTGGTTGTGGATATACTCGGCTACAGCTCGGGCAATGGATAGCCCATCATAGGTGCTGGTGCCCCGCCCGATTTCGTCAAGGATGATTAGCGAGCGCGACGTGGCATTGTTCAGGATGTTGGCGGTCTCCACCATCTCCATCATGAAGGTGGATTGTCCAGCTGCCAGATCTTCCCTGGCACCAACCCGAGTAAAGATACGGTCAACCAGCCCAATAGTGGCTGAGGCTGCCGGTACAAAGCTGCCAATCTGTGTCATGAGCACAATCATGGCCACCTGTTTTAGGTAGGTTGACTTCCCTGCCATATTAGGGCCGGTGAGGATAATAAGTTGGGCATCATCATTGGAGAGGTAGGTGTCATTGGGCACGAAGCTGTCATTAGCTAGGCCCCTTTCTACTATCGGGTGGCGTCCTTGACTAATGGCTATAGTGTTGTCCGTGGTTAGCTCAGGACGGACATATCCGTAGCGCATGGCTATCTCAGCCAAGCTGGAGAACACGTCTATATTGGCTAGGACATTAGCTACGGCAAGAATGAGCTCGCTGGCGGTGGCTATCTGGCGGCATACCCGGTGAAAGATATTGGCCTCAAGCTCATTAATCCTGTCCCGGGCGTTTAGAATCAGCGACTCATACTCTTTTAGCTCCGGAGTGAAGAAACGCTCACCATTGACCAGTGTCTGTTTTCTGATGTAGTGCTGGGGTACCTGGAGTAGGTTGGGTTTGGATACCTCAATGTAATAACCGAAGACCTTATTGTAGCCTATCTTCAACGATTTAATCCCGGTTCTTTCCTGTTCCTGGCGTTCCAGGTTAGCCAGATATTGCTTGGCATTCTTGGAGGCTAGCTGAAGGCTATCCAGTTCCTCGGAGAGACCCTGCTTTATTACATTGCCCTCTCCCAGGCTGGAAGGCGGGTCATCGACTATCGCCTCTTCAATTAGGTCAACAACATCCTGTCGTGGTTTTAGCTCGTCCTTTAGCCAGTCTATCGGGCTGTTACTGCTCCCTTGCTCAATGGTTTCTACCAGTTGGGGTATTACTTCCAGCCCGCGTCGTAGGGCAACCAACTCGCGTGGGGTGGCTATATCACCCCTCACCCGGTTAATCAGGCGCTCAAGGTCAGACATCTTACTCAGCAGGGAGACGGTCTGATTACGAGGCAGCGTATTATCACGGAACCAGCTGACAACCCCTTGCCTTTTAACCAGCTTTGTTATATCCAGTAGGGGTTGCCCCAGCCACTTCTTTAACAACCTGCTTCCCATAGCTGTCTTGGTTAGGTCAATGGTTGACAGGAGTGAGCCTTCGGTGGTTCCGGAGTGGTTGCCGCGGAAAAGCTCCAGGTTGTTTTTGGTCTGTTCGTCCAGAGCCATAAATGATTCAGTAGAGTAGGTAGAGAGGTGGCTTATTTGTTTCAGGGCTCCCTTTTGTGTTTCCTGAATATAGTGGATGATGGCGCCGGCGGCTCTTATTGCCAGGGGTAGGTGGGCACAACCATAGCCGTCAAGGGTAGCCACCTTGAAATGCTCGAGCAGCGTTTGGCAGGTTGTCTCCATCTCAAACCAGCGGTCATCAAGGCGAGTTACAGGTGCAGTTATTTCCAGGGCGGGCAGGTCTGAGCTTTCAGGGGCGATAATCTCTGAGGGCCTGAGCCGCTCCAGTTCCGTCATCGCCCTTTGGATAGGTACCTGGGTGGTGGCGAACTCGCTGGTGGTTATATCAACATAGGCTATGCCTATGTCATCATCGCCTAGAACTAGGCTGGTTAGATAGTTATTTGCCTTGCTGTTGAGGAGGCTGGGCTCAACCACGGTGCCCGGTGTTACCACACGGATAACCTCACGCTCGACCAACCCCTTTGTCTCACCGGGCTGGGTTATCTGCTCGCAGATAGCCACCTTGTAGCCACGGTTGACCAGTCTTGCCAGGTAGTTATCAAGGGCATGGTAGGGAATGCCGGCCAGTGGTACCCGGTATCCTTTGCCCATCTCTCTGGAGGTCAGGACAATGTCAAGCTCTTTGGAGACAATCTTGGCATCATCGTCAAAGGTTTCGTAGAAATCCCCGAGGCGGAAGAAGACAATAGCCTCGTGATGCTGCCGCTTAATTCTGAGGTATTGCTGGCGGATAGGAGTGCTTTCACCCATCTTAAGCTTATTCTACTAAAATCCGGGGCTAAAAGAAATACCGTGCAAATATTGTTAGGCTTTTATTCCCTGAGATACTTGTCTATATCGGTAGTGGCACGTTTTCCGGCACCCATGGCGCTGATTACGGTGGCGGCTCCGGTAACTATATCACCACCGGCCCAGACTTTTGGCTTCACCGTTTCACCGGTGGCTTCATCGGCTACTACTGTGCCTCGCTTGGTGGTCTCCAGTCCCTCAGTGGTAGAGGCAATGAGGGGGTTGGGGGTTGTGCCCAGAGCGATTATTACCTCGTCTACATCAATAACGAACTCGCTTTCTGGCTTGGCAACAGGGCGGCGCCGTCCGCTCTCGTCAGGCTCACCCAGTTCCATCTCGTAGCATTCCACGCCGACTACCCAGTTCTGCTCATTGCCGATGAATTGCTTGGGGTTGGTTAGCAGCTTGAATTGGATGCCTTCTTCCTTGGCATTCTCGACCTCTTCCCGGCGGGCTGGCATTTCCACCTCGGACCTTCGGTAGATAATATAGACCTGCTCGGCACCGAGTCTGAGGGCACAGCGGGCTGAGTCCATAGCCACATTACCACCACCAATTACTGCCACCCTTTTGCCCACCTTAACCGGGGTATCGTATTCGGGGAACTTGTAAGCCTTCATCAGGTTAACTCTGGTAAGGAATTCGTTTGCCGAATAAATGCCATTGAGGTTCTCCCCCGGGATGTTCATAAACATTGGCAATCCGGCACCGGTACCCAGGAAGACGGCATCGTAGCCATTATTTAGTAGTTCATCTAGGGTAAGAATCTTTCCTACCACTGAGTCCAGTTTAAGCTCTACACCTAAAGAGGCGACATAATTGACCTCAGCCTGAACGATGTCTTTAGGCAGCCTGAATTCAGGGATGCCATATGTTAATACCCCGCCGGCGACATGCAACGCTTCAAATAGGGTAACACTGTGCCCGAGCTTGGCCAGATCAGCCGCTGCGGTTAGGCTGGCTGGACCTGAGCCGACCACGGCCACTCGCTTGCCAGTCGGCGCAGGCTTTGCTGCTGGTTGGTTTGTCGGTTTTGCATTAGCCCGTTCCCAGTCAGCCACATATCGCTCCAGACGGCCGATGGCAATAGGTGCCTCCTTTTTAGCTAGGGTGCAGACAGCTTCACACTGCGCTTCTTGAGGGCAGACCCGTCCGCAGATACCGGGCAGGCTGTTCTTGTTTTTCAGTATCCTTGCTGCCTCTGGCATATCACCATCGCGAATAGCCTTGATGAAGTCGGGGATATCTACCCCCACCGGACAGCCGTTGACGCATGGGCGTTTAGGGCATTGGATACAGCGGCTTGCCTCGACTTGAGCTTGCTCTGAACTATAGCCCAAGGCAACCTCGCTGAAATTTTTACTTCGTGACTTGGGGTCTTGCCTTGGCATCGGGATTCGGTTTAGGTCGAGTTTTGGCATATGTTTACCTCAGGCCCTTGCGCGGGAACGGGGGTCATGTTTAGATTTCCATTGCTCAAAGGAACATTTTTCTTCATTAAGGTAGATACGCTGACGGGCAAAGAGTAGATCCCAGTCTACCTGATGTCCGTCAAAGTCGGGCCCATCCACGCAGGCAAATTTGGTTACGCCGCCAACGGATACCCGACAGCAGCCGCACATTCCAGTGCCGTCGACCATTATCGGATTCAGGCTGACGATGGTTTTAACCCCGAAGGGCTGGGTGGTTTTGGCACAGGCCTTCATCATAATGCTCGGGCCGATTGCAATCACCCGGTCAATCTGCTCACTACCTTCAAGCAGTTCTTTCAGTGGCTCAGTTACCAGGCCTTTGCGGCCATAGGAGCCGTCATCGGTGGTAACTATTAGCTGGTCGCTGACGCTGCGTAGCTCGTTCTCCCAGAAGATGAGGTTTTTGTCCCGTGCCCCCATAATGGAAACAACCCTGTTTCCATTTTCTCTCATAGCCCTGGCAATAGGTACTATGGTGGCAATGGCGAATCCCCCAGCGACGCAGACTACGGTGCCGAATCTATCAATGTGGGTGGGTACGCCCAGAGGCCCGATGAAGTCAGTAATGGAGTCACCGGTTTCCAGTGAGGCCAACCGGTGGGTACTCGTCCCTACCTCCATAAAGACGATGGTGATGCTCCCCTCTTTCTGGTCCCAGTCGGCAATTGTCAGTGGAATGCGCTCTCCCTTTTCGTCAATCCTGATGACGACAAACTGTCCTGGCTGGGCCTTCTTGGCTACATAGGGTGCCTGAATCTTGAACAGGTGGACATTAGGAACCAGGTCTTGCCTTAATAATATTTTATACATCTACTAGTTGTTTTTCCTTTTCAATTCTTATCGCACAGACCTTGAATTCAGGTATCTTGGCAACGGGGTCAAGGGCTGGATTGGTGAGCATATTGGTCGGGCTTTCGGTGAAGTGGAAGGTCATAAAGATTACCCCTAGTGGTGATGTTTCGGTCACCTTGGCTTTGGCGGCTATCATCCCCCTTCGAGAAATGACTCTCACCCTCTCTCCATCGGTGATGCCCAGAGTCAAGGCATCCTTGGGGTTCATCTCTACAAGCTCTTCACCCCTCAGGGCATTGAGCCCTTTCACCTTTCGGCTCATGGTGCCGGTGTGCCAGTGATATAGGCTCCTCCCTGTGGTGAGTGTCAGGGGGTACTCGTTGTCAGGAAGCTCCATAGACGCCTTGTACTCCAGCGGTATGAAGCGTCCCTTTCCCCGGGTGAACTGTTTAGTGTGGAGTATGGGGGTTCCCGGGTGTTCCTTAGTCGGGCAGGGCCACTGCAAACCGCCGTTCTCCAGGCGTTTGTAGGCGATACCACCGTAGCTGGGAGTCAGGCTAGCAATCTCATCCATAATTTGGGAAGGCTTCTTGAATTCAAAGCCTTTACTGCCCATTCTTTGCCCGATCTGGCAGGTAATCCACCAATCAGGCTTGGAGCTACCCACCGGTTCTGTTGCCTTTCTTACCCGTTGCACCTTCCGTTCGGTATTGGTAAAGGTGCCGTCCTTTTCGGCAAAGCTTGCTGATGGCAGCACAATGTGTGCCTGCTGGGTCGTTTCAGAGAGAAAGATATCCTGAGCCACCAGCAGTTCAAGCTTAGCCAGTGCCTCTCGGGCGTGCTGGGCATCAGGCTCGCTGAGAGCCAGGTTTTCACCGATGAGGTAGATTGCTTTTATTTCCCTCTTGTAGGCGGCATCAAGGATTTCGGTGATGGTTAGCCCAGGGGTAGCATCCAGTGAGCAGCCCCAGGCAGCCTCAAACTTCTCCTTGACAGCCGGGTCGCTGACAGCCTGGTAGCCGGTGTATACATTGGGTAGGGCCCCAATATCACAGGCGCCTTGTACATTGTTCTGGCCCCTGAGTGGATTAACCCCGCTTGATGGCTTGCCGATGTTTCCGGTAAGCATTGCTATATTGGCGGTAGCTATCACATTATCGGTACCGTGGGAGTGCTGGGTGATACCCATAGCGTAGAGGAGGGTCGAGGGTTTATTGGTAGCATACAGCCGGGCGGCTTTGATTATCTTGTCACCGGGCACGCCGGTAATCTTTTCTACAGTATCCAGATTAAAGGCTTTGAGGGAGTCTTTGAAGGCATCAAAATTCTCGCAGCGCTCCTCAATAAAGGAAGAATCAAACAACTCCTCATCCACTATAACCCGGGCTATTCCCATGAGCAGGGCAACATCAGTGCCCGGCTGGTGTCTCAGCCATAGGTCAGCGAAGCGGACGAGTCCGATCTCACGGGGATTAGCTACGATGAGCTTACCTCCCTTGGCAACTGCTTTATTTATTTCTAGGGCAATTACCGGGTGCCCCTCAGTAGTATTAGTGCCGATGGCCAGGATGCAGCCCGCATCGCGGATCTCATTGATGGAGTTGGTCATAGCCCCGCTGCCAAAGCTCTGGACGAGACCGACTACAGTGGGGGCATGGCAGAGGCGGGCACAATGGTCGATATTGTTGGTGCCTAATACCGCACGGGCAAACTTCTGGGCGACATAGTTGTCCTCATTGGTGCATTTGGCTGAGGAGATGACGGCTACCTCATTTTTTTTATAGCTGGCCAGTTTTTTGGCAGCCATGTCCAGGGCTTCTTCCCAGGTTGTCTCGTTGAATTTACCGTTTTGTTTAACCATAGGGGTGGTAAGGCGCTGGGGGTGGTGGACAAATTCGGCGATGCCAAAGCGTCCCTTGACGCAGGCTTGACCCTGATTTACAGCATTTTCTCGTTTAGGGAGAACCTCGACTATCCTGTCTTCTTTAATCTGCAGTCCCAGCTGACAGCCGACTCCGCAATAGGGACAGGTAGTAATTACCTCGCGCTCGGCGGTACCGTTCCACTTTCTGTCCCGTTCCATTAGGGCTCCTGTGGGGCACACATCGACACAGGCTCCACAGAACTGGCATCCTGATTCCTGTAGGGAGTGACCGAAGGCGGTTCCGATTAAAGCCTGACTACCTCGGGAGGTGAAGGCTATTGCTCCTGCTCCTCTTATTTCTTGGCATACCCTGACGCAGCGTCCGCATAGAATACATAGATTGTAGTCACGATCAAAGAAGGGTTCTTCCTTCTCTATAGGTAGCTCTTTGTGCTTATAGGGGAGTGTTGTGTCACTGATTCCTATGTAGTCGGCTACCTCTTGTAGCTCGCAGTGTCCGTTCTTGGGGCAGGTTACGCAGCGCTCGGTGACTGCTACACCGCGCAGGCATATATCAAAGGGCTGGCATCGCTCCCTGCGGTTGCATGTAAGGCATGCGTTGGGGTGTTCCGTCAGGATGAGTTCAAGAATGCCTCGTCTTAGCTCCTGAATCTGTGGCGTATTTGTTCTTACCACCATACCGTTGCTGGCTGGCGTAGTGCATGAGGTGGGGAAGCCACGCATTTTCTCAATCTCTACTATACATAAGCGACAGGCACCATAGGGGGTTAGGTCAGGGTAATAGCACAGCGTCGGTATATATATACCGGCTTCCCTAGCTGCCTCTAGTACGGTCATGCCTTTTCTTGCTTTGACTTCTTGCCCGTCAATGTTTAGGCTAATCTCATCCATCTCTTTATATTTAGTGCTCCTCTAAATCACATCTCAGGCAGCGTTTTGCTTCCTCAATCGCCTTTGCCTCACTAAAACCGAGCTCTACCTGGGCGAAACCCCTAATCCTTTTGTCGATTGGCAGCATATCCATCGGGGGACGGTATTTCTCACCTTCTATTTCCTCAGTATCGAAGGGGGCTATCTCTCCCTCAGGTGGCGCCAGCACTTCATCTATTTCCCCTTGTCCTCCGAGGTACTTGTCTATGGAGATGGCAGCCTGCCGACCGGCAGCGATTGCTTCTATTACTGATGAGGGACCGGTTACTGCATCACCGCCAGCGAATATGCCCTTTCTTGAGGTAGCCAGGGTATCAGTGTCAACCTCAAGTCTGCCGCCCCCCCCTACGGGTAGCATATATTTATCCGGTACCTGGGGCTGTTCGCCTATGGCTTTTATCATCAGGTCATACTCGTTGGTAAACTCGCTGTCTTTTACCGGTATGGGTCTTCGTCTTCCGCTTTTGTCTACCTTGCCCAGTTCCATGCGGGTAAATTCTACCTTTAACCTGCCGTTGACGCTCGTGACCCTGTTTGGTGTGGCTAGGTAAACTATATTTATTCCCTCGCTGATAGCCTCTTCTATTTCCTCGTCACTGGCTGGCATCTCGGCCCGGGTACGGCGGTAGACAATGTTTACCTCCTTGGCTCCAAGGCGTAGGGCAGTCCTCGCCGCATCTATGGCTACATTACCCCCACCTATCACTACAACCTTGCTCCCCACGGTTACCTTTTTACCCAGGTTTAATTCTCTGAGGAAGTCTATACCATCTACCACGCCGGTAGAGGTTTCTCCGTCTATACCCATATCTATGCCCTGATGGGCACCGGCACCGACAAAAATGGCACTATAACCCTGCTTGAATAGCTCATCCAGGGACTCTACAGTGCTATCGGTCTTTATCACTACTCCGGCTGCTTTTATTTCCTCAATCTCTTTATCGAGTATTTCCCTGGGTAACCGGTATTCTGGTATTCCGACTCGCATCATACCGCCGGCTACCGGTAAGGCTTCAAACACCGTTACCTCATGCCCTAGTTTGGCTAGATAGTAGCCGGTTGTTAATCCGGCTGGGCCCGAACCTACTATGGCCACCTTCTTTCCTGTTGGAGAAGCTACCTTGGAGTTCTGTTTCCATGACCCGTCATCATGCTCGGCGGCGAAGCGCTTTAGAGCCCTTATTGCCAGAGATTCATCTAATTGGTAGCGACGGCATTTGGCTTCACAAAAATGTAAGCAAACATAGCCAAGTGTTGCCGGGAAGGGAACCTTCTCCCGGATTACAGCTAGTGCCTTGCTATACTTACCTTCGGCGATCAGCCGAATATAGCGGGGGACATCTATTCTTGTCGGGCAGGCATTTTGGCAGGGGGATTTGACTAGTCCCTTACATACCCCTGCTTGGCAGTATTGCTTGTTTATGTGCTCCTCATACTCATTCCTGAAGTAACGAATGGTAGTCAGGACGGGGTTAGGAGCTGTTTGTCCCAGACCACATAAGGCTCCGGATTTAATTACCTGAGCCAATGTCTCAAGGCGCTCAATATCACCTTCCTCACCGTTGCCCTGAGTAATATTCTCCAGGGTGTCGAGCATCTGCTTGGTACCTACACGGCAAGGGACACACTTACCACAGCTCTCGTCTTGAGTAAAGGAAAGGAAGAACCTTGCCATATCAACCATGCAGGTGTCTTCGTCAACAACCACCATTCCCCCTGAACCCATTATGGAACCGGCTTGGGCCAGAGACTCGTAGTCTACAGGTAGGTCTAGCATACTGGCTGGCAGACAGCCGCCTGAGGGACCGCCGGTTAGAACCGCCTTGAATCGTTTGCCATCAACAATACCCCCGCCGATTTCGTAGATGATGTCACCCAATAGGGTGCCCATAGGCACCTCGATCAGCCCGGTCCGTACTATTTTACCGGCTAGGGCGAAGGTCTTGGTTCCCTTACTTGTCTCCGTGCCGAGGCTGGAATACCACTCAGCCCCTTTTTGTAATATTGCTGAGACATTGCTCCAGGTTTCTACGTTGTTAATATTGGTTGGTTTACCCCATAGTCCGGATACTGCCGGGAAGGGAGGGCGGGGTCGGGGCATTCCTCTTTTACCCTCGATAGACATCATAAGGGCGGTTTCCTCTCCGCAGACAAAGGCTCCAGCTCCTTCCTTTATCTCTATTTGAAAGCTGAAGTTAGAGCCGAGTATGTTGTCTCCCAGCAAATCGTACTCTTCCATTTGCTTCAGAGCCACTTCTAGCTGCTCTATAGCTAGGGGATACTCTGCCCGGCAGTAGATATAGCCGTGGGTTGCCCCGATGGCGTAGGCGCCGATTAGTATGCCTTCTAATACCGAGTGTGGGTCACCCTCTAGTAACGACCTGTCCATAAAGGCACCGGGGTCACCTTCATCAGCGTTGCATATCAGATATTTCTCTTTACCTGATGCCCGCTGGCAAAACTCCCACTTTTGACCGGTGGGAAAGCCGGCTCCTCCTCGGCCTCTCAGCCCCGAGGTTTTTACTTCTTCAATGACCTCTTCCGGCTTCTTCTCTAGGGCTTTAACCAGGCCACTATAGCCGCCGTTAGCAATATATTGCTTTATATCTTTGGGGTCTATATAGCCACAATTGCGCAATGCTAAGCGTATTTGGGGTTTGAGCATGGGTAGATCAAAGAGCTTGGGAATTCCGGCGACCTTGGCCTCACCTATGGTGCCCAGAGCCAGATCGGGACGGGGGTTATCATTTACAATGTAGTCTTCTATCAGCTGAGGAATGATTTCCGGAGTAACGCTGCTATAACAGATGCGGGGGCGGCCCGGCTTAATTATATCTACCAGTGGTTCAGCATAACAGAGCCCAATACAGCCAACCCGTGTTATTATAGCCTCAATATTTAGCCTTGATGATTCCTTTTCAATAGCCTCTAGGACAGCCATAGCACCGGCTGCCCGGCCACAAGTTGCAGTTCCTACAAGGATGCGAGGCCGTTCACTG
>DAOUMH010000012.1:0-27174 GCA_034411815.1 Dehalococcoidales bacterium
ATATCTCAACTGGCTCAAAACCTGGCGGTGGTTACCACGCCCAAACCGGCAGGCTGTAAATTCAAGCACCTGGAACTGGTTGCCCTGCGAGACCTGTTAGCCCTAGTTATCGTTGTCCTTCACGGCGCCAGAGTAAAACAACAACTAATAACCTTTGGCCAACCCACATTTCAACCCGGGCTAACCGCTATCGCCAACAAGCTAAACGCAGCCTACACCGGCCTATCCAGCCAGCAGATTCTAGCTAAAGATATGGAGCTTCCCCACACCGAACAGCAGGTAACCGATTGCCTGCTAAAAATAATGGAGACTGAAGATGAACAGGAGTATGAGGAGCCCTACCTTGATGGCTTGCACTTTATGCTCAGTCAACCAGAGTTTACCAATAGTCAGCGAATGCTAGCCCTAATGGAGCTAGCCGAGCACAGAGAGCTGATGAGAATTATCATCCCCCAACAACTAGATAGCCACTGGGCACAAGTAGTTATAGGTAAGGAGAACAAGGCAGAGATTATCCACAACTACAGTGTAGTTGTCAGCCGATATGGCTTGCCTGAAGAAGCCGTGGGCACTATAGGTATAATCGGCCCTACCCGAATGCCCTATGCCCGCACCATCTCTATTGTAAGCTATATATCCACAGTGTTGGGCAGGCTGGTAGCCGACCTATATGGAAGAGAACCGGACTGATGTGGGTTCACAAGGAGCCATAATTATGACAGAACAAGAACCGGAAGAGAAGGCAACACCAGAAATCAAAGAGACAGAGGATATAGAGGCATTAAGACAAGCACTGGCCGTTGAGAAAGAGAAGGCAGAAGGCTACCTAGCCAGCTGGCAGAGAGCTCAGGCAGATTTTATCAACTACAAACGGCGCAGTGAGCAGGAAAGGGAGGATACCTCCAAGTTTGCCAACTCCCTGCTTATGGCTAACCTGCTACCCGTTCTCGACGATCTGGAGCGGGCTTTCAACTCCATTCCGCCTCAGTTAGCCAAGCGCACCTGGGTAGAAGGCATCAGGCTTATTGAGCGCAAGCTCCAGACGAGCCTAGAAACACAAGGGCTGTCTAAAATTAAGACAACAGGTGAACCATTTGACCCCAGGTTCCATGAAGCAATAAGGGAGGACAAAGGCAAGGAGGGGATAGTCATTGAGGAAATACAAAAGGGCTATACACTACACGACAGAGTCATTCGCCCATCCAGGGTAGTTGTGGGCAATGGAGAATAAGAGAAAGGGGGGAATAAGTAATGCCAAAAGTTATAGGAATTGATTTAGGTACAACCTTCTCGGCAGTGGCAGTGATGGAGGCAGGGGAGCCAGTTATTATCCCTAATGCTGAAGGTGGCCGCACCACTCCATCTGTTGTAGCCGTGAATAAGACCGGTGAACGCCTGATAGGACAGGTAGCCAAACGCCAAGCCATCACCAACTTTGCAAACACCATCTTCAGCATCAAGCGCCTGATGGGGCGTAAGTTTGACGAACCTACAGTAGAATATGACCGAAAACTGCTACCCTACAAGATAGTCAAGGCGCCCAACGGCGATGCCAAGGTAGTGATGGGAAATAAAGAATACAGCCCTCCGGAAGTCTCGGCTATGCTGCTACAGAAGCTGAAAGCAGACGCCGAAGCCTACCTTGGCGAGAAGGTCACCGAGGCAGTAATCACCGTGCCTGCCTACTTCAACGATAGCCAGCGACAGGCAACCAAGGATGCCGGTAAGATAGCCGGGCTGGATGTACTACGGATAATCAACGAGCCAACCGCCGCATCTCTAGCCTACGGATTGGATAAGAAGGGAGAGGAATCCATCGCCGTCTATGACCTCGGCGGCGGCACCTTTGACATATCCATCCTAGAACTGGGAGAGGGCACCTTCCAGGTAAAGTCAACCAACGGTGATACCCACCTCGGCGGTGATGACTTTGACCAGAGAATTATGGACTGGCTATGTAATGAGTTCAAACGAGACCAAGGCATAGACCTGCGTCAGGACAAAATGGCCCTGCAACGGCTGAAGGAATCTGCCGAAAAGGCTAAGTGTGAGCTGTCCACCGTCCAGCAGACCGAGGTAAATATTCCCTTTATCACTGCTGATGCCAGCGGCCCCAAGCACCTTAACATCACCCTTACCCGGGCCAAGTTTGAGCAACTTATAATGGATCTGGTAGAGAAAAGCCTGGGACCCTGCCGCCAAGCACTGTCCGATGCCGAAAAGACACCAGCCCAGATTGATGAGGTGGTTCTGGTGGGCGGGCAGACCAGGACACCACTGGTCTACGAAAAGGTAAAACAATTTTTCGGTAAAGAACCACACAAGGGGGTCAATCCTGATGAGGTAGTAGCCATAGGGGCTGCTATCCAGGGAGGGGTGCTCAAGGGAGAAGTCAAGGATGTTCTCCTGCTTGATGTTACCCCCCTTACCCTGGGCATCGAGACTCTGGGTGGGGTGGCTACCCCCCTCATCCCCCGCAACACCACCATCCCTACTGCCAAGAGCCAGATTTTCAGCACTGCTGCTGACAATCAACCCAGTGTAGAGATTCATGTTCTCCAGGGAGAGAGACCTATGGCAGCTGATAACAGAACACTGGGACGGTTTATGCTTGATGGTATCCTACCGGCACCACGGGGCGTACCCCAGATTGAGGTCGCCTTTGACATCGATGCCAACGGCATCCTCAATGTCAAGGCTCATGATAAAGGTACCGGCCGGGAGCAGAAGATAACCATTACTGCCTCCAGTGGTTTGAGCAAGGAGGAGGTGGAGAATATGCAACGGGAGGCCGAGGTACATGCCGCTGAGGATGCCAAACACCGTGAGGAATTAGAAGCTCGCAATATCGCCGATACCCTGGCCTACACTGCCGAAAAAACCCTCCGAGACCAGAAGGACAAGATACCATCAGACCTAAATCAGGAGGTAGAAAGTAAGGTGGCGGCAGTGCGCTCAGCACTCCAGGGCACAGACATTGATGCCATTCGCCGAGCCACGCAGGAGCTATCCGACACCATGCAGAAGATAGGGTCTACTGTCTACCAGCAACAGCCACCACCCCCCAGTGGCGAGCCACCCCAAGGCAAAGAAGGCGGTGAAGAAGGCACTGTAGACGGTGAGTTCCGTGAGGTATAGATACTAAAGAACAACCGACAAATAAAGCAAGGAAGAGGGATGCCATAGATGCCAATTTACAAGGAAAGGCTAAATGCAAACTACCCGTTTATTGCCGGTATTTTGTTGTGGGCGTTAGCTGTCGGACTGGTTCCGGGTATTATTCTCGGAGGGCTATGGTGGCTCTTTGCCCTCTACCTAGCATTAACCATCGGCATTATAGCCAGCTTCTTCCAGATGAGGACAGAGTTATCCAAGGACAAGCTAACAATCAAATACGGGCCTTTTTACAGTAAGGTTATTGAGACGGATAAGGTGCAATCCTGCTCCCCCTATAAACTATCCCACCCTATAAAGACATACGGAGGATGGGGTATCAGACAGGGAAGAGACGGAACCTTTGCTCTAACTCAGGCCTTTGTAAATGACGGGATAAAGCTGGAAACCCCTGAGAAGACTTTTGTCATTTCATCTAGAACACCGGAAGGTTTCTGTACTGCTATCAAATCAGCAAAGGGTTAAAAGGAGGCGGAGCCCCCCTCGCATAAACCAGGGGGAGCGGGTTACAGCATGCCAGCAAAACGGGATTACTATGAGGTTCTTGGCATAGCCAGAAATGCCACCGCTGAGGAGATAAAGAAGGCATTTCGCAAGCTAGCCTTCAAATACCACCCTGACCATAACCACACGGATGGGGCTGAGGGGAAGTTTAAGGAGGTAAACGAAGCCTACGAAGTGCTCTCCGACCTTGATAAACGGGCTGCTTATGACCGTTTCGGCCATAGCGGCGCCGACGACCTTTTCGGGAGGGGTTTCGAGGGGTTTGACCTCGGCGGCTTCGGTGATATCTTCAACACCTTCTTCGGCAGAGCAACCGCCGCCAACCGTCAGGCACCACAGCGCGGCACCGACCTGCACTGCCAGATTGCCATCTCTCTTGAGGAGGCAGCCTTTGGTAGTGAAAGAGAGATAAATATATCACGCAGTGAGAATTGCTCACTATGCCACGGTATTGGTAGCAAGCCAGACAGCAAACCAACCCGATGCCCCAACTGCAATGGCACGGGACAGGTACGCCGAACCCAGCAGAGTATCTTCGGCCGCTTCACCAACATTACCACCTGCCCCCAGTGCCACGGCGAGGGTAAAATCATCACCGACCCCTGCCCCCAATGCCGGGGCACTGGCAAGGAGAAGCACCAGCGCAGTATTTCAGTCAAAATCCCGGCCGGGGTTGATGACAACACTCAAATACGCATCAAGGGGGAGGGTAATGCCGGCACAAGAGGCGGCCCCTCGGGCAATCTCAACATCACCCTATCGGTTAAACAACACGAGCTCTTCATCCGAGATGGCGACGACCTCCTCTATGAGCTACCAATCAACTTCGCTCAAGCCGCTCTTGGCGCCGAGGTAGAGGTGCCTACACTTAATGGCGAAGCCAAGCTCAAGATTCCGGCCGGCAGCCAGACAAGCAAGGTATTCCGGCTCAAAAATAAGGGGATTCCCCATCTCAATAGCAGAGGGTGCGGGGATCAACTGGTTACGCTACTCGTAGTTACCCCTGAGTCCCTGACAGAAAAGCAGCGCCAGCTATTTCAGGAGTTAGACCAGAGCCTGAGCCCGGCTAAAGCGACACGCCGGAAATCCCAATAGGGAACTAAATTGCACACTCCGAGCAATAACACTCAGCGCTTAAAAAGTGAAAACAGCTTCCACTTTCGCCCAGCTAACTCATGCTTGGCATCGGCTTGCATTAACTCGGCCACCGCCTGGCTAGGGTCAACACCGTCATAGAGTACCCTGTAAATTCTTTCGGTGATAGGCATCTCCACCCCCAGCTCCTGGGCCAGATTCCAGGCAGCGATAGTGGTGCTCACCCCCTCAGCCACACCACTCATTGAACCTATTATCTCCTTCAACGAGCGCCCCTTGGTCAACTCCACCCCCACATAGTGATTGCGACTCAGCGGGCTGGCACAGGTAACTATTAAATCACCCAAGCCGGCCAACCCGGACAAAGTGAGGGGATTTGCCCCAAGGGCAACCCCTAGAGCCGTTATCTCAGTCAAGCCACGGGTAATAAAGGCTGCTTTAGTATTGTCGCCATAGCCCAGCCCGTCAGCTATGCCAGCACCCAAAGCAATGATATTCTTTAACGCCCCACCCAACTCTACACCAATAACATCGGTATTAGTATATACACAAAAGTTAGGTGCCGATAACAGTCTCTGGGCTTTCCTAGCTACAACTTCATCCCAGGCAGCTACCACCGTAGCTGCCGGCAGGTTTTGAAGAACCTCACGTGAGATATTAGGCCCGGAAAGCACACAGACACTGGACCAGAAACGAGGCTCTATCTCCTCAGCAATCACCCGTGACATGCGCTTGCTACTGCTAATCTCCAGACCCTTGGCGGCACTCATTATCAGCACTGACCCCTCAAGGTACCCTGCCACCAACTTCATATTCCGCCGCATAGTCTGTGATGGTACAGCCAGAATTACTGCCCTGGCATCAGCTAATGCCTCATTCAACGAACTGGTCATAGATAGCCGTGAAGGCAGGGCGACACCGGATAGAGCAGCATCAAGTCCACCATTTCTCAGTTCGGTAATCTCTCGCTCAGTCCGAGCCCATAGCTTAACCTGTAATCCCTTATTAGCCAACACCACCCCCAGGGTTATTCCCCAGGTAGTAGTGCCAATTACGGCAACCTTGGGCATCATACTCTACTCCCCACTCTCAGCAGACAGCGGTGGTACTGACTTCGCAACCTTTTCACCCAACCTGCGTTCCTTGCCCGTTACCAGCCTAACAATATTATCCCGATGCATAGTGATAATCACCACCGTGCCTATCAGGGCATAAGCCAGATACTCAATAGGGAAACCATTCATAATAGTAAGCGGCACCAATATAGTATAGGCACCCACCACCCCGGCAATGGAGCCCAGAGAGACAAACCTGGTCAAGCCAGCACCAATAATCAAAATCTCACCGCCAAATATTGCTGCCGGCGGGCATAAGGCTACCAGACCGCCGAAAAAGGTGGCAACACCCCTCCCCCCACGAAACCCAAGAAATACCGACCAGTTATGCCCGGCTACAGCCGCTAAAGCCGCCACAACCTGAGCAACCAGGGTTCCCAGAGCAAAACTCCCTATTACCAGATAGCTCTTACCAAATATCAAACCGGCCAGTACTACCGCCAACACACCCTTTAATAAGTCCAGACTAGCTACTGCCAATGAAATCTTCTTCCCTGCCGTCCGCAACACATTAGTTGCTCCCGTCTTGCCACTGCCAAGCTGCCTGACATCTACCTTGGCACTCCGCCTGCTCAACAACAAACCAAAGGGAATAGAACCCAGGAGGTAACCAATTATCACCACAGCAGCAAATTTGGCAATTATCATGACTCGCTCCTCGTTTTAAATATCAAACGAAACGGGTTGCCAACAAAGCCAAACGACTGGCGCAGCCTGTTCTCCAGATAGCGTTGATAGGAGAAATGTATCAGCTTGGCATCGTTAGCAAAAAAGACAAAGGTCGGGGGGTCTACTTCAGCCTGAGTAGCATACAGAATTTTGAGTCGCTTGCTGCCACTCCGCGGCAGATTATGCGCGGCTACCGCCTGCTGAACCACACTGTTAACTACACCCGTAGGTAAACGCTTGAGCCTCTCCTGATACACCTGGCATACCTGAGGCATAACCTTATCCACCCCATGCCCAAATTTCGCCGAGGTATACAGTATAGGCGCGTAGGGCATAAACTTGAACTGACTCCTGATGTATCTACTGCACTCAGTCACACTCTCAGCCACAGCTAGGTCCCATTTATTAACTACTAATATGATTCCTTTCGCCATCTGGCGAATATAACCAGCAATATGCACATCCTGAGCCGTAGCTAACTCGGTAGCATCCAGCACAAGCAACACTATATTAGCCCGCTCAACAGCCCGCAGGGTACGGATTACACTATACCGCCCCACCCCCACTCCCAACCGCCCCCGCCGCTTGATGCCAGCGGTATCAATAAGTATCACACTTTGCCCGTTAAAGTCAAGTAGGGTATCTATGGCATCACGAGTGGTCCCCGGGGAATTATCAACGATAGCCCGCTCCTCACTCAGCAGGACATTCAACAGCATTGATTTACCAACATTAGGCCTACCAACGATGGCCACCTTCACAACATTAGCATCAGCTTCGACCAGCGACGACTCTGGCAATAAGGGGCCAACCCTATCCAGTAGCTCGATGGTACCCCGGCCGTGATAAGCGGAGATTGCCAACGGTTCCCCCAACCCCAACGAGTAGAACTCCACCGCCTCGGCCTCAAGCTTGGCATTATCCGCCTTGTTCGCCACCAGAACTATGGGCTTGCTCGTCCGACGAAGCATGTCGGCTATTTCCAGATCGGTAGGCACCACCCCATCCCTGACATCCACCAAAAAAATAATAACATCAGCCTCAGCGATAGCCACCTCTACCTGAGCTTCAACACCCTGGTCAACAGTAGACCTGGGTCTCAGCTCAAGACCGCCGGTATCAACTATGACAAATTCAACACCCTGCCATGAGGCGTTAGCAAATATACGGTCGCGAGTCGTCCCCGGCAGATCCTCTACAATAGCTACCGGTTTACCCGCTATCCGATTTAACAGGGTAGATTTACCCACATTCTGCCTGCCAATAATAGCCACTATAGGCTTACTCACCTTAACCTCCAACCCCTCACCCCTTACTACAACCCTAGCCCGGTAACTCCCTAGCCAGCTTCACACTGGGAGGCTCCACCTCGGTTCTAGCCACCTTCTTCAGTCCACTGATGTTGTCCCTGAAATCCTGGACAAAGGCATTATACTCCACTACAAACCGGTTATACTGGTCTGCTGTTTCCTGCGGAATCTCCATCTTCACCGCCACCTCATAAAACTGCTCTACAAACTCAAAATAGTGAGTGGTTATCAGCCACAGCTCATTTAAGTAGGTAACCATGTAAAGACCAAAATCCTTGGTCCTGACATCGCTCTCCACCCGGCTGATGAAGCTACTGCACCAGGTATTGAAAACCCGCTGTGACATATCACATGCCCGAGCCCAATCCCACAGCTTGGGATTATCAATATTGAACAGGGTATCTATAATAGCAAAGATGGACAAAGAGGAATTACCCATAAATCGGCGATTGAAATACCCGGCAATTTGCTTGAGCTTCAGTATTGAAAGCGCCAGTTGTCTCTCCCTGGCCTCAACCACTGCCACTACCAAACCGACGACCAAAATGACAACCAGGGACGGCACCATAACTCCAATGGGCCATTTATATATAAAACCCACCGCCGCCAGCACTGTTATCAAGAGAGGGCACCACCCCCTGTTCATTAAGGCCTTTAATGCATACATATTAACCCCCCTAGTGATAGCCAGCCAGCGGTATCTCCAGGCCACCCATCATCTCCGCTAGCAGCGCCTTTTGTAAATGCATCCTGTTCTCAGCCTGGTCAAAGACCACCGACTGAGGGCTATCTAAAATGCCCTCAGCCACCTCCTCACCATGATGAGCTGGTAAGGGGTGCATCAACATGGCATCCTCCCTGGCCAGAGAGAGAAGGCTTCTATTCACCTGATAGTTAACAAATACCTGGCGCCGTCGCTCAGCCTCTGCTTCCTGCCCCATACTCGTCCACACATCGGTATAAACTATATCAGCCCCACTAACTGCCAGGGGCGGCTCCTCGGTGCAAGCTATTTCAGCACCACTCTCAGCAGCATAATCCCGAGCTAGATGCAAGACTCTATCCTGAACAGCATAGCCAGCCGGGGAAGCAATCCTGAAATTCATACCCATCAGCGAAGACGCCAACATAAGGCTATGAGCCACATTGTTACCGTCGCCAACAAAGGCCAGGGTCAAGCCCCCGAGCTCCCCCTTTTTCTCATAAATGGTCAAAAGGTCAGCCAGAGCCTGGCAGGGGTGTTCTAAATCAGACAGGGCATTTATCACCGGCACATCCGCATAGCCAGCCAGAGCCTCCAAGGTCTGGTGAGAAAAGGTGCGGGCAGCAATAACATCTATATAGCGACTGAGCACCCGGGCTACATCTGAAACTGACTCTCGCTTACCCAGCCCGACCTCAGCCGGAGACAGATAAATCACCTGCCCCCCCAGCTGCCGCATAGCCACCTCAAAGCTAACACGGGTCCTCAACGACGGCTTCTCAAACATAAGGGCTAAAGTCTTACCGCCAAGTAAAGAAAGCCAACCCTCGGCCTTCATATCCACAGCATCTGATATGAGTAAGCGGATATTCTCACTGGTGAGGTCTGATATTGAAAGCAGATCCTTCCCTTTCAAATCAACCCCCTTTATTTATGACCTACAGTATACCACAAAAATAGCTGTTCAATATGGGAGCAACTATAACCGTTTCAAGCTTTACTATTAAAAGTAAAGTGGCTTTAATGGGTAGAGGTCAAGCCAAAGCGACAAAGCAAAATCTGTTTGCCAAGTTTTAAAATAGAATGCATCTATCACTGCCCTAAATCCTACTCAGGTGCCGAGCTTCTTGAGACCAACCTCTGCAGCTATTAGAATGTTATCGTAAAAGGGAGAATAGGGTGGAGAATAACCTAAGTCCAGTCTATTTATCTCCTCAACGGTCATTCTATTCTGGAGAGCGGTAGCAAAGACATCTATTCTCTTGGCCACCCCCATTGCTTTATGTTTGCCTATCATCTGGGCACCCAGTAGCCTCCCTGTTTTCCTATCCATTATCAGCTTGGTAGCAATATCCTCCGGTTCCGGGTCAGGATAGGCGAAACTATGGTCAGGGTGAGATATTGTAGAGGTAGTAAAATCATAGCCCTCGACAGCTGCTTCGCTAGAGCTGAGCCCGGTACGGGCGATTGTTAAGTCGAAGACCTTAGAAACCAATGTCCCGACAACGCCATTGAAGCTATCACTTCCTCCAGAGGCATTCTCCCCAGCTATTCTCCCCTGTTTATTAGCTGTAGTACCCCGGGGAATATAGACGTCCTTACCAGTTACCAGATGCTTCTGCCCTACACAATCACCAGCAGCATAGACATCCGGGTTACTGGTTTGCATCCTCTCATTAACAGCAATCGTCCCATCAGCATTAACCCTAAGCCCCGCCTCCTTAGCCAATCTCGAATCTGGTTTTGAGCCTGTAGCCAGGAGTACAAAATCGGTTTCATACCTTCCATCAGCAAGGATTACAGCCTTGACCTTTCCTTCTTCATCCCCCTCAAAGCTCTGAATAATGGCATCCTTGACGAGATTAACGCCCTTTACCTTAAGCTCTTCCTCAACCATTTTTGTCATGTCGTCGTCAAACATCTTTAGAATGCTCCCCGGCCGCTTTATTACGGTTACCTCCATGCCTCGTGCGCTAAAGGCTTCTGCCATCTCTAACCCGACAGGCCCAGCACCAACAATGGTAGCTTTCCCAGGTGCCTCCTCCTCTATAAAGTCCCTAAGAACTACCCCGTCCTCCACAGTTCTAATAACAAAAATATTCTTAAGCTCAGCTCCTGGAAGCTTGAGTCTAAAGGGAACGGCACCAGTGCATATCGCTAGCTTATCATAACCCAGCTTCACCTCACTGCCTCCTTCAAGGTTTCGAGCCAAGACAACCTTTGCTTCAAGGTCTATTCTGGTAGCCTCATGCCATCTCAGAATATTGATGTTTCTCTTTTCTTTAAAAAAGGTGGCATCAAAGACCACCAATCCCCGAACTTCCCTGACCAAGCCCGAGACAAAGTAAGGGAGCCCGCAAGAACCGTAAGAGACATGCCCTCCCCTCTGCACAACATTAACCTCTGCTTCAGGTTTATTCCTCCTGAATCTGCTAGCAGCACTCATTCCGGCAGCTACCGCTCCTATTACCACAAAACTAGCTTTCTCCATCTTGCACCCCCTGGGCATCATCTTGATAAATTTATTGCAAAATATCCAAGGCTAGTAACCAAGCCAAACTAGCTTCCCTTTCTATAATAACCAGAGCTATAATAAATTAGCAACACCAGACTCTATCTTAACTAAGGAGGTTAGAAATGAGCGAGAAGGAAAAATTTACTGTCTCTGGAAGCCAGTTGGTTGAGAAGGTCAAGCAGCTAATACACGAAGGCAACATCAGGAGGGTTCGCGTACTACATGAAGGGCGCACCGTGCTAGAAATCCCGCTGTCAATAGGCGCACCGGCAGCGGTAGCAGTAGCCCTGACAGCTCCAATCCTGGCAGCACTGGGCGCCTTTGCCGCCCTAGCAACCGAGTGCACCATTGAGGTCGAGAAAACGGACAAACCGTAGGTAAAAGGCTGTAGCCAATCCAGCACGGTAGAGTTGAGAAAGTAGCCTATACTCCCCGTCAATCCCCTCCGCGCTTACTCAGCTTGAACCAGGGATGAAAACTGACTATGCATTCAGAGCAGATATCCTTATTTACAGCCCTGCTGACAACCATATTCATAGCCATAAGCCAATCAGCAATCCGGTTAGGAATAAGAAAATGCTCCTTCACATAGCTCCTACCTCTCTCACCAAGCATCCTGGCATCCTCAGGGTTCTCCAGCAGGTGGATTACCTTCCGTGCCGTCAGATACGGTGTCCGGTAAAAGTAGCCGGTCCCGCCATCTCTAATCTGAAGGGGAATAGCACCCACGTCGGCAGCTATCACCGGTTTACCCTTCCATAACGCCTCAGTAATCACCAATCCGAACCCCTCCTTAGTGGATGGCTGCATTATCACGCTTGCCGCCCGCTGAAGAGCGTTTACCTCCCTCCAGTTCTCCAGACGATCCGTCATCTGGAGATTAAGCACATGGACATCATCATCGTCCTTCGTCTCATCATAAATCTTGCTCAGGATTCTTTCTCCCTCAGGGTCATCAGCCGCCAAGCCGCCAGCCACCACCAACTGACATTTTTTCTCTTCCCTCACCTGACGGAAAGCGGCAATAGTCCTATCTATCCCCTTCCAGGGGTCAAATCTCCCAATCTGCGCGATAATCGGGACCCCAGCGTCTATTTGATACTTGGTAAGAACCCTATCTATCTCATCCTGGCTCAACTCCCTGTTCTTCTCAGAAAGAGGGTCAATGGAAGGCGGAATTATAAACTTGGGTAAGGGCCAGCGTGAGATAATGTAGTGGGCTGCCGAGAATACGGCGGCATCATAGTGCTCAACCCAATCGGCCATAAAATCCCACAGGCCAGGGTTAGCACTCAGAGGCGCCTCTTCAATATCTATGTGGCACCTCCATATCCAGCGTGCTTCAGGTTTCTTAATATAGTGGATTAAACCCACCGGCTGCGGGTCGTGGACGAGCACCACATCCGGGTCATAATCAATCAGATTGGCATTGGCACAGTCCTCAAGATTGCGGATGTAGGTCTGCTTCATCTCCGCAGTAAAGGTATCCTCCCTGCCCTGCAACAGGTTATGTAATCTCTTTGTGCATTCAAAGTATTCTTTACTTCCATGGATAATCTTCCACTCGGCGTCTATACCCAGCATGTTCAACAAGGGGATAAAGCTGTAAAGCATCTCGGCTACACCACCACCCTGGGCAGTAGCGTTCAGCTCCAGCAGCTTCAAGCCCTTCAGAGGCTGGGCTAACCTCTGCAACCTCTCTATTTTATCCTCACCCAAGATAGCGGCATAGGCCTCCAGCGGCGGTATGGAGAAAGGACGGAAACCCTTTCTTCCGCTATAAACCGTTCCATCAGCCAAGGGAAAGGCCTTTTCAGCCAACTCCGTCATTCAAAAAACTCCTTTCTCGGGATTTGCTCTCCAGACTGAAACCAGACAACACTATAGCTAGAGTATCATCGTTGACAGGTGCTCAATACCCTCATAATCCCCCCACCCCATCAGCACTCTACCAACCCTTTTAGCAAAGCCCTCACCTGGCTTGGAGAACTGAGATTAAACCTAGCTGCGGATGCGCTAAACCTAACCTTGATAGACCACGCCGTAGCCGGGAGAACCTTGAAAACATCCTCGTCGGTCAAATCATCACCTATAGCCAATATGAAATCCCATGGTTTCCTCGAAATCCACCGCAAAGCCCCCCGCCCCTTATTTACACCGGCATTCTTAATCTCAACCACCTTACTCCCCTCCAGTACCTGAAGATTAAGATTGGAGGTAAGATTTAGAAGCCCATCAGCCAGCTCCCTGGCCCGTATATCGCCCAGCCTGTAACCAACCTTCCTGTAGTGCCAGGCAAGGGAAAACTCCTTCTCCTCAATAAGAGAGCCCGGAGTTCTATCCACATACAGCTCAAGGATAGGACGCACCTCTGCCTTCCAATCATCTGATAGGGTCTCTACCTTCTCCCATTCCCTACCTCTCTCTTTAGTCCACACACCATGTTCAGCTACCAGCCCTGTGCCCAGGTCGCCAAACCACTTCTCCATGGTATCCCTATCCCGTCCGCTTACCAATACCACCTCATTTTTAGAGTTCCCGGTGAGTTCCCTGAGTAATTGTACAACCTCGTCGCTGGGCTTTGCCCACCCTGGCTTTCCCGAGAACGGCACCAGTGTACCATCGTAATCCAGCAGCAATAACCTTTGATTTCCCTTCTTAAAATCGCTCACCAGCTCCGCCTTCGCCTCTTCGTTCAATGCTTCTGCCTCCATCTGACCCTGAATCTTTCTGGTGTCGAGCAACCTGCCGATGAAATCATCTGCCCACCGTCTAACATCATAATGCTGCAGGCGTTTTTGCATTATCCTGTTGTGCTCTATCTGCTCTTCCTCCGGCATTACCAACGCATCCTCCAAAGCCTGGGCTATCTCCCGCTGGTCATTAACATTTACCGTGATAGCCTCCCCCAACTCCCTGGCAGCTCCAGCCGTCTCACTAAGGATTAAAACCCCCTTGCCATCTGTTTTAGTAGCTATATACTCCTTGGCTATGAGATTCATCCCATCCCTGACCGGGGTAATAAGGGCAACATCAGCTATACTGTAGAGAGCAGATAGAGAGTGAAGGGGTAAAGAGCGATACAGGTACCAGATGGGGCTAAAGCCAATGGAGCCATATTTCCCATTGATAGCACCCACAAGCTCGTCTATCTGCTTTTTTAACACGGCGTAATGTTCCACCTTGGTACGGGAGGGCGCCACCACCAGGATAAAAATCAGCTTCTCCCTATACTGCGGATTCCTCTCCAAGAAGAGGCTAAAAGCCTCCAACCGTTGAGGAATGCCCTTAGTGTAATCCAGGCGGTCTATCGAGAGAATTATCTTACAATCCCCCATATTTTCACGAAACTTGCTTATCTCCCCCTGCACTCTCCGGCTCCGGGCAGTGCTGGAATACACCTCATAATCTATCCCCATGGGAAACACATCGGCTTTTATTATCCGATCGGCAAAGGTGATTTGACCCATGGTGTCCTCACAACCCAGTAAGCGGTGCACACTATTAAGAAAGTGCTGAGCATAATCATAGGTGTGAAAGCCGACGAGGTCAGCACCCAGAAGCCCCTCCAGAATCTGCCTGCGCCACGGAAGCAGGCGGAATATCTCGAAAGACGGGAATGGAATGTGGAGGAAAAACCCCATTATTGCCTCCGGTAGCTTCTCCCTTACCAGCTTCGGCAGCAGCATTAATTGATAATCGTGTATCCAGATAATATCACCGGGGACGGCAGCCTGAACAACTGCGTTGGCAAAAACCTCGTTGACCTGTTCATAAGCCTGCCATAAATCCTGGTTATACACTGTATAGAGGGGGTAATAGTGAAAAAGAGGCCAGATAGTTCTGTTACAAAATCCGTGGTAGTAGTTTTCAATATCGCGTTGAGAGAGAAAAACCGGGTGGCAATCCTCAGACAGTAATCTCGCCTCTACCTCCGGTTCTGCTTCTCCCATTCTCTCCAGGCTAATCCCGGGCCATCCTATCCAGAGGCTGTCATAGGATTGATAGAAGGACTTCAACCCCGTAGCCAAGCCACCTATACTGGATTCAAAGCGAAGCCCCTTTTTCCTTTTCTCAACGCTAATCGGCAGCCTATTGGAAACGATTAAAACTCTTCCCATAATATTCTCTGCTCTCTTAGCTTATGCCACGGATCCCTACAACCCAACACGCACCGGAAGTGCCAAAAGTACTCCCCTCCCCTTTAAGTATAACACCCCAGGCAGGGAAATGCTAAGGCAGGAACCTATCACAGGACATTATGCGTCCTTCTCCGTCAACTCCCCTTCTCCAACTCCACCCAGGCATCATCGCCTACAAAAAGCCTTAAGGCCTTTAACTCCTGCTCCTGCCCGACCACATCAGCCCTCCGGCCAACAACGCTATCAGCCAGATGCCTGACCTTCAGAACACGGCAGTTTCCCATTATCACCGAACGCCCCACGGATGAATCCTCGATGAGCGTCCCGGCTCCGATACTGGTGAACGGCTCGATGAAAGAATTCCTGATAATACAATCTTCAGCAATGGATACCGGCCCCCGGATACGGCTGTTTTCCACCCTTGCCCCTTTTCTGATTTCAACCTCGCCGGTCAGGTGGCTCCGCGAATCCACATCACCCTTAATATCCCGCCTTAACAGCTCATCAAGAACAACGCTGTTAGCCTTGAGAAGGTCTTCCTTATTCCCGGTATCAAGCCACCAGCCCTGAAGGATATGGCTTCCAACTGCCTTCCCCATATCCGAAAGCTTCTGAATGGCATCGGTTATCTCCAGCTCACCCCGCGGCGATGGCACTATCCGAGCTATAGCCTCGTGTATCTCCGGGGTAAAGAGATAGGCTCCGACGAGAACAAGGTTGCTCTTCGGCTCTGCAGGCTTTTCCGTAAGCCGCACTATCCTCCCCGAAGCATCAAGCTCGGCAACCCCGAAGGCTCTGGGGTCTGATACCTCCTTGAGGAGAACCAGGGCATCCGGCGCCGAGTCACAGAACTGACCAACGAAATCCATGACGCCACCCTGGATAAGGTTATCACCGAGGAACAAGAGGAAGGAGGAATCCCCGAGAAAATCCTGAGCGGTCTTGACGGCATGAGCCAGCCCCTTAGGCTCGGACTGAGTAATGTAGGTGATTTTTACTCCCCACCCCGAGCCGTCACCCAACACCTCCGTTATCGAAAAGCCGACCACCGGAGACACAATGATGCCGATATCGGTAATGCCGGCTTCCTTTATCTGATCCAGTACATAGAATAGAATCGGCTTGTTGGCCACCGGTAACATGTGCTTCGCCATAGTATGGGTAACAGGCCTGAGCCTTGTTCCCCTACCACCAGCCAAAATCAAGGCTTTCATTGTCTCACCCTGTTTCACCTTTCCAAAAGCTTAAACACCAATACCCCGGTGCTTACCATATACCCTATTTTACCATCTCCACCTTCATACCGATAGATACTGCCCCCACGCAGGCACCAGCCTATAGGGAAGATGGCTATGCTGCTAGAGGACTTGCTAAAATCCGGCATACACCCTAAAATAGTGGCAGGCTAGGGTAATCACAGAGGATGTTGGCAAAGAACCCTAGACCGCATAGCGTGGGCCGCTAGCTCAACTGGTAGAGCAGCTGACTCTTAATCAGCCGGTTAGAGGTTCGAGTCCTCTGCGGCTCACTTAAAAATTATAAACCTATGCCCTTCAAATCCAATATTGACCAGCTATCGTATCTAATACCGTCGTCGGTAAGACATCCTGGCCCTCTAGCAGCAGCCACATTTGCTGAAGTACAGAGTCTATCGATAAGAGCATCCCGCTTATTAGACTCAAGTTTTTCCCACCACTCAGGCTGAATATGGAGATTTTCGCAGAACTCGAAAAAGAACCGTATAAGGCTGTCGGTAATCCCATTAGATAGGACAGTCTGCAAACTGTCGATGAATTGTTTACAAGTAGAATCGCACTCTGATAACCATGTGAAGACAATAACTCCGCGGTCTCCCCCATAGAAAGAAGTAAAAGTAATGAGGTGTGGTGTTACACTTATATCAGCCACATCCTGCAATTCTTCGCCGTTAAAGTCTTGTTCTGGGAATATGCCGCCACTACACATTATCGGAGGTGGGTTGTCCAATTCAATGATATACGCATGAACGTTGCTAAAATCTTTGCTTAATAAGACTTTGTCAAAGGCTGTTTTGTAATATCCGATATCGCGTAATCCGGCAGATGCACCGATATCCATCAATAAATTTTTGGCTTGGATATCGTATTGCTGTTCTAAGGGACGGCCTAGGTCAGCCTGCCAGCGGATGTCCGAGCTAGATACTAGTGCTCTTTTAGTAAAGACTTCTCTTGTCAAAGCCCGATAAGCGAGTAAAAAACATTGCTCTTGAGAACCTGAAAACGATTGTTTCTCAACCTTAGAAAAAATAGCATCATCATGTTTGGAACAAAAGCCTGTAAAGGTAGAGGCTCTATTTATGCCTACTAATTCAGGTTGCAATCTGCCGTTATATTTAATGATGTTCTCCAAACTCGGGATGAAGCTGTATACATGCCCATTTCGAGCGATTTGTTGTAGGCTGTTGCCTCGAGGGACTGTGTGGGCTTTGACAATGGCACCCGAACATTCAATTTTCATAGCGTCAGGTGCCATGCAATTCTTTGCACTAAATGCTTTTCTGTGTTCTTTCGCTACTTCCCAAATATTAACGGGTGATTGATGTTCTCGTCCCAAGTGGCATTTCTTATACTTCAGTCCAGACCCACACCAACACAAGTCATTTCTACCAATTTTCTTTTTCAAATTATGTTCCTGTTCGCATGTTGTTCAATAGCTCTCATATTAATTATATCACGCCTTTAGATTAACTCAGTTTCAATGAAAAATTTGCACTAAAAGTTCTACCTTCTATCCTCTGCGGCTCATCAATTAGCCCTAGCTTTCCCCGGAACGCAAAAAACCGCAGTGTTTCCGCAGAAACTAGAACCGGAAGAGGCATCAAGCCCCTCCCAAACACCCCCACCAATATGCTATCCCCTAATAAAAACCTGTTTCAAATAACCAGTTGCAAAGCAAAATAATATGTGCTAGATTGTTTATACATAGTACTTCTAGGTATTAAGACAAGTGAGGTAAAAAAATGGCGCAGAGACTTGAGCTAATAAAGGGTAGTGCCGCCCCCTTGCTTCTCTGCCTAATAGGCCAGCAGCCAATGTATGGCTACCAGATTATCAAGGAGCTTAAGAAGAGAAGCCAGGGCTATTTCAAATTCAGGGAGGGCACTCTCTACCCTGCCCTCCACCGCCTGGAAAAGACGGGGCTAATCATGGGTACGTGGCAGCTCTTACCCAATGGTCGGCAGAGGAGATACTATCACATCACCGATAAAGGCAACCGGCTGCTGGTAGAAAAAAGGAGCCAGTGGCAAGATTTCTTGACTGCTATGAACCTTATTATTAAGCCAATGGGTGCATAATCTGAGGTAACGGAAATGACAGTGGCACTGAGTCATTACCTGAATAGCATCAGAAACAATCTAAGACTCGACCCCTTCTCCGAGCGAGAAGTCTTAAACGAGCTGGAAACACACATCGAGGACGAGCTCCAGGAGCTAAAAGAGAGCGGGCTATCTGAAGAGGAAGCCGCCAATACCTGTATCAGGCTTCTGGGGTCAGCCAAGGCGGTTGCCTACCAGATATACGAAGCCCACAGCCAGGGCACCTGGCGACAAGCACTACTAGCCTCAATGCCCCACCTGCTTTTTGGCCTGATATTTGCTCTCAACTGGTGGCGGGGCGTTAGCTGGCTACTCATTATGCTTGCCTTAATGGTCGGTACGGTAGTCTATGCCCTGTGCCACAACAAGCCAGCCTGGCTTTTCCCCTGGCTGGGTTACTCGCTGCTGCCGGTAGTGACCGCCGGTCTCCTGTTACTCTATCTACCTAAAGGCTGGTCCTGGTTAGCGATACTGCTCTATATCCCCCTGGCGATATGGCTGATATACGCCATCACGGTTCAGGCTATAAAAAGGGACTGGTTGTACGGCTCTCTAATGTTGCTCCCCGTGCCTATTATCATCGGCTGGTTTACAGCCGTGGGGCTGGAAGGAAAATTCCCCGAGTTCAGCACAGAGCATCTCTATAATTATGCACCACAAATCGGGCTCAGCTTCCTGGTCCTGGCAGTGGCAGTGGCGACATTCATCCGCCTGAGAAAGCGTCTGCTGAGGGTGGCAACACTAATTATATCGGGGTTCCTAACCTTGACCCTGGTCGCTGGCTATGCCTGGGGTCAGCTCGGTCTCCTTGCCTTTTTGGTCCTGACACTACTGATGCTGGGCATTTTCCTAATACCGGCACTACTGGAGCGGAAGATAAGACACAGCGAGCATCCGGTTGAAAGATTAGGTAGATGATCTGGCAGTTTAATTTTACCGGCAAAAGCGGCGGTAGCCGAGATATCTTGTAAATAAAAGGAGGTAAGCCAAGTAAGATGAAAATGTTGAGTTGGGCAATATGCTCTCTTGGTGTTTGGGTACTTCTGAATTCATTCATTGCAGCTATTTGGGACGATATAGTTTTTGGAGGGCTAGCTGCTATACTGGCGCTCGTAGCGGCACTCAAAGAATAGCTTTGTCAGCCAGCAGCTACAACCTCAGTTTGTAGAATATCAGGTTGTAATAGCAGGTCTCACTGTCCAAGGACAGGAGAAAAACAATGAATGGCCCTGCCGCTTTTGCTCTTATATTCCCTGATATTACCTTGAAACTCTTGGAGAAATTAGATATTGATGGCTAACAAGGTGGCTATTGTTACTGATACTACCGCCTGCGTTCCCCGGGGGCAAGTAGAAGAGTATGGCATCGAACTGGTACCATTAGATATTATCTTTGGGGACAAGGTCTATCGAGACGGGGTGGACATAACCCCCGGTGAGTTTTACACCCTCCTCAAAAAAGCAAAAAAGCCCCCTACTACCTCAGGCGCATTACCAGCCCCATTCCTCAATGCCTATACTAAAGCGAGCCAGAGGGCATCCAGCATACTGTGTATTACCATATCAGCCAAGTTCAGCGGGATGTTCAACTCAGCCCGCATAGCTATGAAGATGGCCAAGGAGACTCTTCCCAATGTAGCCATAGAGGTGATTGAGTGCACCACGGCTGCGGTAGGTCAGGGGCTTGTCGCCCTGAAAGCAGCCAAGGAGGCAGCTGCAGGGAAGAGCCTCACCGAGGTAGTTGATACCGTCAAGAGCGTGATGCACCGGGTAAATCTATTTGCTACCCTGGATACCCTATACTACCTGGTCAAAGGGGGGCGTGTGCCTAAAGCCGCCGCTCTGGCCAGTTCGCTACTCAAGATTAAGCCTATCTTCACTGTTCGCAACGGGGAGGCTCGGCCGGTGACCAATGTCAGAACTAACCCCGGTGCCATAAAACACCTCCTAAAGATAATGGAGCAGAAGGTAATCGAGGGGCGACCGCTTCACGCTGCAGTGATGCACGCCGACGCTCTGGATAGAGCAACAGACCTCAGGGACCAGATTTCATCCCAGTTTGACTGTGCCGAGCTATTCATTACTGAATTTACGCCGGTAATGGGAGTTCACAGCGGGCCGGGGGTAGTCGGCGTCGCCTTCTATAGCGGAGATTAACATCCCAGCGCCTCCCCTGCATTCCCCTCTGCTTAACAAAGGGGTAACCACCCCAGAGCCAAACCCGAGTGCCATTTTCAAAAGAGTTTTCTCAACCATCTAGCGAAATAGAGGAAAACGCTCTATAATTAAGAGTGTGGAACATAACTTGCTCATCTCCGACGGGCAGCGACTGACCAGAGGTCCGGGGGAGCACCCTGAGCCGGTGATGGAGCTTGCTTTTGCCATCGCTGGCGGCTTACCCGGAACAGGAAAACCCTGCTTCTGCAGTCAGCTAGCAGAAGGATCGCTACTCATCACCAAGCCACAGCTCAGAGGCGAACTCACACCCTGTTCTAGCGACTCGCCTTCTAAAGGAGTAAGGTATTAAATCAATATCAGGGGAGACAAAGATGAAAATCAGGGTGGTGGTTGATGATATCACCAAGATTAAAGCTGATGCTATCACGGTAGGCATTTTTGAGGCGACAGAACGCCTTAGTGGCGATATAGCCACTATAGACAAGGCCCTGGAAGGAGCCATAGCCCAGCTCATCAGCCAGGGTGAGATTAAGGGTAAACTCAACGAGATTACTATCATCCATAGCCTGGGTAAGCTCCCAGCCAGCAGGGTGGTGATTGCCGGCTTGGGTAAGCAGCAAGAACTGACGAAAGACAGGGTCCGGGGGGTAATAGCTGAGACCTGCAGGCTTCTGCGACAAAAGAACGTGGATAGCATTGCTACTGTTGCTCTGGGGGCGGAGACAGCCGGGATTACCCTAGAGGGTGCTGCTCAAGCACTAACCGAGGGTGCCCTGCTCGGCTTGTATTCATTCCGCAGGCATATGACCAAGGAAGCCGAACACGGTGAAATCAAGCAATTTGCAATAGTGGGTAGCAACCAGTCTAAGCTCTCTATTCTAGAGGAGGGCTACCATAAAGGCAGTATACTAGCTGAGGCAACGAATCTGGCCCGGGATATGGTCAACGAGCCGGCTAACTATATGACACCCAACCACATGGCTGAGATGGCAGCCAGGCTGGCCGAGAACTACAGGCTTGAGCTTGAAGTCCTTGACCGAGAGCAGATGCAGAAACTAGGGATGGGGGCACTATTAGGGGTAGCCCAGGGGAGCCAGCAACCGCCCAAATTCATTGTTCTCCAATATAGAGGCGATAATTCTGCCGAAATCGCTATGGCCTTAGTTGGCAAGGGGATAACCTTTGATTCCGGAGGTATTTCCATAAAGCCGTCAGAGAAGATGGACGAGATGAAGGGGGACATGGCGGGAGGGGCTGCGGTCATGGCAGCGATAAGCGCCATAGCCCAACTCAAGCCCAAGATTAATGTTGCGGCTATCATCCCCGCCACAGAGAATCTACCCAGTGACAATGCTCTCAAGCCGGGCGACATCCTAGTGGCAATGACTGGTAAGACCATTGAGATTATCTCTACCGATGCCGAGGGGCGGCTAATTTTAGCCGACGCTCTAGGCTATGCCAGAAAGCTCGGCGCCAAATCTATAGTTGATGTGGCTACGCTAACCGGTTCCTGTAAGGTAGCTCTGGGGGACATCTGCAGCGGTGCCCTGGGCAATAACCAGGCACTGGTGGATAAGATAATTGCAGCCGGGGCTGAAGCCGGAGAGCTCATCTGGCAGTTGCCGATGTATGAGGTATATAAAGAGCAGAATAAGAGCGAGGTAGCCGATATTAAGAACGCCGGCGGCAGGTATGGTGGGGCCATCACTGCCGCTCAATTCCTGGCCGAGTTCACCGGTGACACCCCTTGGGTTCACCTGGACATCGCCGGTACCTTCCTCAGTGATAAAGAGCACAGTTACCTGCTCAAAGGAGCTACCGGAGTGCCGGTACGCACTCTGGTGAACCTCGTCCTGTCTCTTACTAAAAAGTAGCTGAGAGAAATAGGGGTCAGGTTATGAAGGTTAAATGGCTGGGACACTCATCTTTTATTATCACCTCAGCGACAGGGATAAAGGTAATCACCGACCCCTATGCAACCGCTGGCGACTTGAGTTATGGTGAGATAAAAGAATCAGCCGATATTGTTACCGTAAGCCATAATCACCACGACCATAATAATACAGCTGCGGTCAGGGGTAATCCCAAGGTAATTAGGGAAGCAACCGCAGTAGAGATTATGGAGGTAAAGCTCAAGGGTATCCCCTGCCATCACGATGAGACCGGGGGAAATCAAAGGGGTGATAACATAATATTCTGCTTTGAAGTGGATGGAGTAGGGGTCTGCCACCTTGGCGACCTGGGGCACCGGCTCAGTGCTCAGCAGATTGCCGAGTTAGGCAAAACAGATATATTACTTATCCCAGTGGGAGGTCTTTATACTATCGACGCTAAGGTTGCCACCGAGGTCAGTAACCAGCTTAAACCAAGGGTGATTATACCGATGCACTACCAAAATGATAAGTGCGGTTTCCCGATATCCGGCGTAGACGAATTCCTTCAGGGGAAAGAGGAGGTAAGCAGGCTGGATACCAGCGAAGTAGAATTTAAACAGGGAGGGCTTCCCGCCAGCACCCGAATCGTGGTTCTGAAATCAGCCCTCTAGGTCGTGTAGCCTTTAAATACTAGATTAGCATAAGGAGTAAGGCTTGATATTTGAAGCCTCAGAATTTGTTTTCAAAGCACCATTAGCAGTATCCAAGGCGCGGCGCGTTCTGATCAAACCCTGCGCCTGTTACCCGCTATCATACCCGGTAACCACCAGCCGCGACATTCTGTCAGCAGTAATAGAAGGTATCAGGCAGGTCAGCGATGCCGATATTCTTCTGCTGGAGAGCACCCCCAGCGGGAGCCCGGTCTCCCCGATATATCAGGCACTGGGCTATAATTTCCCGCGGGTCTTAACGCTGGATGTAAATGACTGCGTCTGGATGGAGGTAGATAATCCTCTACCTAAACCATTAACCATAGCCACCTTCTGGGTGCCCAATGTTATCCTGTCCAGCGATTACCTGATAACCGTAGCCCCGCTAAAGGTTCTTCAGGGCAGAGGCAGCCTCAGCATAATGAACCTGCTTACGGTGCTGCCGAGCAGCAAGTATGGTGGTAAGACAGGCAGGGGGTGGGAGGATTTATATAAGCTGGGGATAGACAAGGTGGTAACCGACCTCTATTTTACCCTGCCCTTCGACCTGGGGATTATAGAGGCCCGCCAGAAGTTCGTTAGCCGGGATGACCCCACCCGGGGCGAGGTTGAGGAGTGCGGTAAGGTGTTTATCGGTGAGCCTTATCAAGTAGACTGCGAAGCCTCGGAGACACTGGGGCTCAAGACAGGGTACCTTGACCTGATTAAGGAAGCCAGGATAGGATTTGAAAACTAAAAATCTTATAAGCGATGACCCTTGTGAATATCTATTCCCACACAAACATTGGTCTTACCGAGCCCGCCGTGATAAAATGCTACTCTAAGGGGAGAGATTCGCTACTGTTACAGAGCAGGAATAATGGGAAAAACCCTAGCTGAGAAAATCCTTAGTGCCAAGTCCGATACAGAGGTCTATGCCGGCGATATCGCCATTGTCAGGTTAGACCTGGTCTTTGTCCAGGATAGTACCGGCCCCCTGACACTGAGGCAACTTAGTGAAACCAAGCTGAATACTATTCACAACCCCAAGAGAACCGTTATCTTCATCGACCACTCAGCACCCAGTCCAGCCAGAGAGCTCTCCAACGACCACATATTCCTGAGGAGTTTTGCCGAAGAAAAGGGCATCGTTCTGAGCGATATTGGTGAAGGCGTCTGCCATCAAATAGTGGCTGAATCATTTGCCAACCCCGGAGATATAATCGTCGGGGCAGACTCCCACACAGTCACCGCCGGAGCCCTAGGGGCATTTGCTACGGGAATGGGCTCCACGGACATAGCCATTGCTATGGCCCTAGGTAAAACCTGGCTTCGCGTCCCGGAGACAATCAGTATAGTAGTCAACGGCCGTCTGCCCAAGGGCGTCTGTGCCAAGGACCTTATACTCCACATTATTGGCCGGATTGGGGCTGACGGTGCCACATATAAAGCACTGGAGTTCAGTGGTGAGACTGTAAGTGCAATGGAGATGCCAGAGCGCCTCACCATTGCCAACATGGCGGTAGAGGCCGGAGCCAAGGTCGGTCTGTTCCCCTCAGACAGCATTACACAAGGCTATCTGGCAAGCCGGGGAAGGGAGAACCAATATATCCCCCTTGCCCCAGACCATGATGCCAACTACGAGAGCATAATTGAGATGGACGCCGCCAAGCTTGAACCTACCGTGGCCAGACCTCACACCGTTGATAATACCACCCTAGCCAAGGAACTAAAGGGGACTAAAATCGCCCAGGTTTTTATCGGCACCTGCACCAACGGGCGCCTGGAAGACATCCGCATTGCTGCCAGCATTCTAAAAGGCAAGGAGCGACACCCCCATACCAGACTCATCGTGGCTCCAGCCTCTCAAGGGGTTCTACTGGAGGCCCTGGATAGAGGCTATATCACCACCCTGATTGAGTCGGGGGCAACCATTGCCCCACCCGGCTGTGCCGCCTGTCTGGGAGTCCACCAGGGCGTATTGGGGGATGGCGAGGCCTGCTTATCTACGGCAAATCGTAACTTCAAGGGTCGTATGGGAAATCCCGAAGCCTTCATCTACCTGGCAAGCCCGGCGACAGCAGCAGCTACAGCTATCCGTGGTGAAATCACTGACCCCAGGGAGTTCTTGTAAATTGTTAGGCGGTAGAGTATTTAAATTTGGAGACAATATCTCCACCGACCACATTGTACCCGGCAGACTGCTGCATCTGCGTAGCAACCTGCCGGAACTGGCCAAGCACACCCTTGAGGATGCTGACCCCACATTTGCCAAGCGGGTGAAGAGCGGCGACTTTGTCGTTGCCGGCAACAACTTCGGGCTTGGTTCAAGCCGGGAACACGCCCCGCTTATCCTCAAGCTGTCAGGTGTTGGTGCCGTACTTGCCAAGTCGGTGGCTCGCATCTTCTTCCGCAACGCCATTAATATCGGGCTTCCGGTGCTCATCTGCGATACCGAGAGCATCAACGACGGCGACGAACTAGAGGTAAACCTGAAATCTGGGAGGGTCAGGAACCTGACAAACGGGGCTGAGCTTCGTTTCAGCCAGATGCCCGAGATTATGATAAATATTCTGAATGAAGGCGGGCTCGTTCCCTACATCAAGACACACAAGGGCTTTGATGCCAACCCTGAAAAACCATCCTGAGTAGAGAGATAAGAGGTAACACTAGTGAAGCATATCATCACACTAATCCCTGGTGACGGCGTAGGACCGGAGGTCACAGAAGTCACCAGACGGGCTCTCGAAGCCACCGGCGTAGAATTTCAGTGGGAAGTGATTAACGCCGGCGCCAGCGCCCTGGAGAAAGAGGGCAGTCTCTTACCGGAGCGACTCCTTGAGTCCATAAGGAAAAACAGGGTCGCCCTCAAAGGTCCGACCACCACACCAGTAGGAGCAGGTTTTCGGAGTGTTAATGTTGCTCTGCGCAAAGCATTGAACCTCTATGCCTGCCTCCGCCCCTGCCGAAGCTATCCCGGCATCCCCTCTAGATACGAAAATGTGGACATAATAATAGTAAGGGAAAACACCGAAGACCTGTATGCCGGCATAGAGTTTGAAGAGGGCACTCCGGAGGCAGAAAAACTGCTTTCCCTCATCCCGCAAGATACAGGTGAGGAGGTGAGAAAGGACTCCGGCATCAGCCTCAAGCTAATCTCCAAGACAGCCTCCAGGAGAATTACCAAGTTTGCCTTTGAATATGCCCGAGCTAACGGAAGAAGAAAGGTAAGCGCCGTTCACAAGGCAAACATTATGAAGTTCTCAGACGGCCTGTTTCTCAGTGTGGCCCGGGAGGTCGCTAAAGCCTATCCCGATATTGAGTTCGAAGACAGAATCGTAGATAACCTGTGTGCCCAACTCGTTCAGCGACCGCATCAGTTTGACGTACTCCTGCTCCCCAATCTCTACGGGGACATCGTCTCCGATTTGTGTGCCGGGCTTGTGGGCGGCCTGGGAGTGGCTCCGGGAGCAAATATCGGGGACGAGACAGCTATCTTTGAAGCTACCCATGGCAGCGTCCCGAAATATACCGGCCTGAACAAGGTGAACCCGATAGCGATGATTCTATCCGGGGTCATGATGCTGCGGCACATCAACGAGAAGACAGCCGCCGACAGGTTAGAGGCAACCGTGGCTGCCACACTGGCCGAGGGTAAATCAGTCACCTATGACCTGAAACCAGACCGTAATGACCCTACTGCCGTGGGAACAACTGAAATGGCAAACGCCATAATTGCCAAGTTGAGCTAAGGGACATCCTCGGAGGCAGGTAGTTAGTCCAGCGGCGTTAGCGTAAGCAGTTCCCGGGCGATATCCGGATACTTGGCGATAAAACGCAGCTCATCACCAA
>DAOUMH010000013.1:0-21441 GCA_034411815.1 Dehalococcoidales bacterium
TTCGTTTTCCTGGGACACAATTTGCTCCTCTCATTGTTTGGTTAGTTTACTACCTCCCAGGAGCTCGTGCCACCTGTCTAAAGTGTACGGTTTTAGTGGCCCCTTTAGTGGCCCATTATAGCTGACGGTCTACACACCCAAGCAGGGAATAACATAACCCCAAAAGAATCAGGAAAGGAGCTGCACACCATGAAAAGCATGGCAATTTTCAGTGGCTCAAAGCTCGGGGAACAGCCCTGGCGTCCCGGTAAAAAGATTCTATCAGTCGCTATATTCGGTGCATCCTCAATAGACTTTCGTCAAGCTGACCTAGAGGAAGGCGTAACCGAACTCACAACCGTATCAATATTTGGAGCGAGCAAGGCTATAGTTCCTAAGGGTTTACCCGTAACCCTCTCTGGATTTTCATTCTTCGGAGGCAAACAGGCAAAGTGCTCTCAGAACCAGGTGAAAGCTACCGCTTCCACCAAAGAATTGCACATAAACGCCACGAGTATCTTTGGTGCCTTTGAGGTAACCGAATAGCCTACTTCCCTTCCTCAGCAAAGCGTTTTTACCAGCCGGCAACAAGCTGTTCGGCTGGTTTCGCCCCGTATATCCGAGGCAATATCATATTTATTCCCGAAGGTATAATAAAGCAGCACATGAATATGAGCAATCTAAGAAAGCACGGTCAGAAGCCTTTCAATATAGCTGTTATTCATGGTGGACCTGGTGCTCGAGAAGAGATGTACGAGGTCGCGCGTGAACTATCTTCGGAAACAGGTATTCTAGAGCCACTACAAACAGCAAGCTCGGTTGAAGATCAGGTCGAAGAATTAAAAAATACCCTCGAAAACTTCGGTAATCCCCCACTAATATTGATCGGCTTCTCCTGGGGAGCATGGTTAAGTTATATATTAACAGCCTATCATCCTAAGCTTGTTAAGAAGCTTATCCTTATTAGCAGCGGCCCTTTTGAAGACAAATATGCCGCCAAGGTCATGGAAACACGTTTGAGCCGTCTCAATGCGGGTGAAAAGAAAGAAGCTTTAATCTTATTGCCTTTAAATAATTCGAACGACCTGAATGATAATGGATTTATCAGGTTTGCAGAACTGATGGATAAAGCAGATTCCTTCGAAGCCCTATCTAAAGACCTTGAGGCATTAGAGAGTGACCTGTATGTTTATCAACAAGTATGGAGGGGAGCGAGTAGGCTAAGGAGTACCGAGGAATTATTACAGCTTGGGGAAAGAATCCAATACCCGGTGGTAGCAATTCATGGTGACTATGATCCCCATCCTAGCGAAGGTGTCAAAGACCCACTTTCCCGTATTCTCAAAGACTTCCGATTTATTCTATTAGAAAAATGCGGATACTATCCTTGGCTTGAGCGCAACGCAAAGGATGATTTCTACAGGATTCTTAGAAGGGAAATCAGACTTCACACCTTGAGTGACTAGTTATACAACTTGAGTACCGCCTTAAAAGTTCTAGCTGTTGATATCTCAACTCCACCACCCACCCTACGCTTTATCCCCCACGGTTGAAACGCACCGCTACAATGTCGCCGTCCTGCACCTCATAGTCACGGCCCTCAAGGTGCTGGCGGCCTGCTTTGGATATAGCCGCTTCACTGCCAAGCTCCATAAGGTCTTCATAGCGGATAACCTCCATGCGAATAAAACCCTTTTCCATATCCGTGTGAATCTTCCCAGCGGCTACCGGGGCTTTGTCCTCCTTCCGGCAAGTCCAGGCACGCACCTCATCCTCCCCGGTTGTAAAGAAGTTGATCAGCCCCAGCATCTTATAGGCAGCGCTCAGGAGGCGTTCCATTGATGACTCTTTTAACCCGAGTTCCTTTAGAAACTCCTGCCGTTCATCCAGGTTCAACTGGCTGATATCAGCTTCATCTTTGCCGCAGACAACAATTACCTCCGTCTCCCCGTCACTAGCAACCCGTTCCAGCGCCTTTACATGACGATTATCTGCGTCCTCTATAGATTTGATATTAGCGATATACAATACCGGTTTTAACGAGGTAAGATTACATTCACGGATGCTGGCTAGTTCCTGAACACTCAGGTTTTGCTTGCGCGCCGGTGTGCCCTGCTGAATAGCAGTGTACACCTTCTCGCAATTGGCAGTATCCCGAATAGCATCCTTATCTCCTGCACGCACTTTCTTTGCCAGACGTTTAATCTTATTCTCAAGCGTGTTACTATCAGCAACCATCAGTTCTAGATCAACTGTCTCGACATCTCGTACTGGGTCTATCGTCTCGTATTCAAAGGGAATACTACCATCTTCAAAGCAACGTACCACGTGCAACAACGCTTCGGCGTCCTTAATATACCCGAGCAACCTGAAGCCATGTTCATTTCTTCGAGGACCAACCTTAAGCCCGGAGATATCAACAACTTCCAGCGTGGCCGGTACTACCTTTTGTGGTTGGTAAATTTCTGCAAGCTGGTTAAGGCGCTGGTCAGGCACATAGACTACCGCTCGGTTCATCTCAGAACCATCATAACTGGATACCCCGGCAGCCGTGATAGCATTGAAAATAACTGTTTTCCCGGAAGATGGTAAGCCTACCAGGCCACAACTTAAACCCATAGAGTATCCTTTCCGTAAAATTCGTGCGGCAAACGAGCCATTATCCTTCACCTTGGAGTTTGGGCATAATCCCTGAACCTGAAAAGGCAGCTTCAAGTGGAGGAGAATGAAGGCTCATCCTCTATGCAGTATCTGCTACTACCAGAGAATAACTACGATAATAGTATATATCGGCAAGGCTCTATTTACAATTTGGGGGGATGGTGGACAAAAGGCAAAAGTAGAATCCAGAAGCAACACCGATATCCCGCAGACCTAGTGCGGCCCCATCCACAACTAATCATCAAAAATAAAAATGTCGTCGATAGCTGCTCCCAGAGCCCTAGCTACATTGTGAGCTAGCCTCAGAGAAGGATTATATTTCCCCTGCTCCAGGAAGATAACAGTTTCTCGCCTGACCCCCACAATCTCAGCCAATCTCTCCTGCGTCAGATTGTGCTTGGCCCGGTATTGCTTTATTCTCGTCTTCATTCCTGCTCAAGCCTTTCACAAGACCCTGCTGAACAACCCTTTGACAAACATAACAAGGCTACCAATAATTCCCACAATAAATGCCAGAGGAGATATAATAGCTGCAATGACGAAAAACACAGGCTCTTCTATCCCAGATAGAGCACCGATGGCATTGTGCATGACAACACTAATAATAAAGGTAGCCAGTGAGACCCCAGCTATCAGTAAGGATGTTCTCAGTATTCTTAACCCCTTCTCGTCCAGTCTGGGTTTCACCCGCTCATAGAACAAATAAGACAGCAGATATACCACCCCAACCGCCAAAAATAAACCACCCACAACATGTACCAAGCCAGGACTAACAGCCAGATTTACGCTGAAGAACAGCATCAGACATACCGAAGCTAGGGCAAAGAAGATAAACCCATTTCGCACCGACTTGCCAGCATTCCCCCGCACCCTTTCGTCAACCGGCGGCAACCCCCTTCCCCTAACCAGAGACCAGAGCTCACGATGACACATAAGCAATATTCCAGCTATAAGAGCAACCGCCACGTAGTAAGCCCTCAGAGACACCAGTATAAAGGCCAATATCAAGGCAATAACAAAAACAGCCAGCAAATACCTTCTTCTTCATGATACTGCCTTCATAGTTATATATTTCTAACATACCCCATATTTAGTGCTGTATCAAGCCCCCCTCCAAGCTAAACAACCAACTTTTTCCCAAAGGGCTTGACAAACAATAGTAAATGTGCTATAGAATGGTGAAAGGTGGTAAATAGTGGTAAATTAAGGAGCCAAGTGTTAGAAAATGTTTCTTGGTGAATTTGAATATAAGGTTGACCAGAAGGGGAGGGTACCTATCCCGCCCAAGTTCCGAAGAGAGCTAAGGGAGGGAATGGTATTAACCCCAGGGGTAGAGCAGTGTATCATCGCCTACACACTAACCGAGTGGAAAAAACTGGCAACTGCCCTTACCACTGGCTCGGTTACCCCTAACAAGCTAAGGAGGCTAAATCGGGCTATCTTTGCTACCGCCTTCAGCCTAAATATTGATGGGCAAGGCAGAATAGCCCTGCCTATTCCGTTGCGCCAGCATGCCGGTATTGTTGATGATGAGGTAGTCATAGTTGGAGCCAACACCTACTTTGAACTATGGAATAAAGGGCTGTGGGAATCGGAAAAGGCTATCAGCCAAGAGCAAGCCTGGCAAATCATAGAAAGTCTTGAGAGCCATTAAGGGTTTAAGATGATGTCAGCCTCTACTCATATCCCAGTTTTACTCAAAGAGACTATCGAGGCACTGGCTGTACAGCCGGGGGGCCGATATATTGATTGCACTCTTGGCGGTGGAGGAGCTGCCGTTGCCATTCTGGACCACAGCTCACCGGGCGGGCAACTAATGGGCATTGATGCCGACCCCGAAGCCATAAAAATAGCCAGGGAGAGGCTCGGAGCCCACAGTAGCACTGTCCTCCTCATTAACGAAAACTTCGTCAATCTGCAGGCTATCTGTATTAAATATAACTTCTTCCCCGTGCATGGTATTTTGTTTGATCTAGGGCTTTCCTCACTTCAACTCAATAGCGAGAACCGCGGCTTCAGTTTTCAGCATGAGGCACCTCTAGATATGCGCCTGAGCTCCAACCAAAAGGTTACCGCCGCTGATATCATCAACACATCCTCTGAAGTCGAGCTGGATCAACTTATAAGAAGATACGGTGAAGAAGGCCACAGCCACAAAATAGCACACCGCATCATTCAGGAACGCCCCATAAAAACCACCCTCCAGCTAGCTCAGATGATAGAGCAAGTTACCGGAGGCAGAAGGGGTAAAATCCACCCCGCTACCAGAACTTTCCAGGCACTACGGATAGCGGTCAACCAAGAGCTCGAGCATCTAGAATCAGCCCTGCAACAGGCAATTAACCTCCTTGGGTTTGAAGGCAGGCTGGTTGTCATCAGCTACCACTCCCTTGAAGACCGCATCGTGAAACAATTTATGCAACAAGAGTCAAGGGACTGTATCTGTCCGCCGGGCGCACCAACCTGCACCTGCGGACACACTGCCCGCCTGAAGTTAATCAACAAGCACGTTATTACTCCCTCACCGGCAGAGATCCGGACTAACCCGCGCAGCAGGAGTGCCAAATTGAGGGCGGCTGAGCGCCTTGCTATTCCGACTCTAGATAACCCATATAAATATAAGGCTATCGAAAATCTATGTTTTTCAACCAGGGTCGAGACCAGAGAATGGAGAAAACCAACCCTATTGAAAAAGCGCTGATAGACCTCTTCAACACCCAAGATAGAATGTTTGAGGTTACTAGGTAAGGAGGTTTTAAAGATAGGGGGAAACTAATAAAACCCAAAGGGGCAGAATCTAGCTAATTAAGGAGGGACAAATGAGCAAACGAATTCCCTTAGTTTCTATTGATGTTGGTACTACCAAAGTATGCACCACCATTGCTGATGCCATAGATGGCGGTGTTCTCCGGGTTGCCGGCGTAGGCATCACCCCATCCAGAGGACTGCACAAAGGGCTGGTGGTCAACATCAACGATGCCAGAGACTCTATACGCGAGTCGGTGAGAAAAGCAGAGCAAGCCAGTGGCTACAAGGTAGAAACAGCCTATGTCGGCGTGACTGGCAGGCATGTCACCTCACTGAACAACCGAGGGGTAGTAGCTATTACTCGCAATGACCGACTGGTGCGCCCGGATGACCTGAGACGGGTACTTGCCAGTACCCAAAGTGTCAAGGTTCCCAATGACAGAAAGCTACTCCATGTTATCCCCCGGGGCTACACTGTTGACGGTCAGACCGGAATCAAGAACCCGGTAGGGATGCACGGCTTCAGGCTAGATGTAGAGACTCATGTCATCACCGCCGCAGTAGCCTCCGTTCAGAACCTGGTAAAGTGTATTCGCGGCATTGGCGTAGACATTGAAGACCTCATACTTGAACCCCTAGCCAGCAGTGAGGCAGTATTGACCCCGGATGAGAAGGAGGTAGGCATCATATTAGCCGATATAGGCGGCGGGACCACAGATATTGCTGTCTTCAAAGATGGGAGCATCTGGCATACCGCCATTATACCTGTAGCCGGTTACCAACTCACCAGAGACATTGCCATCGGCCTGGGGCTACCATTCGACATAGCCGAGGAGATGAAAAAAAGGTATGGTAGCGTTATGCCAGTCTACGAAAGCAAGTTAGACGCTACCACCAAAATATCAGAAGACGGGCACGGTGTCTCTTATCAGGACCTCTGCGACATTATTCGAGCTCGTGTGGAGGAAATCCTAAGGCTCATCCTGCTTGAGATGCCACGCTCTGAATATGAAACTTTAGTCCCCGCCGGACTGGTACTCACCGGTGGCAGTTCCAATCTATCCGGCATAGATGCACTGGGCCGCGACATACTACAACTCCCGGTAAGGGTGGGGATTCCTACCAATGTATATGGCATCACCGACACCCTCCACGACCCGGCACACGCCACGAGCGTCGGCCTATTGCTCTGGGGAACAAAACACGAAAGCAATCAGACTTGGAAATCCGGTAGATTCGGTGCCGGTTTACGACACCTGGTTTCTCGCATCAAGAAGCTATTCTTTTAGGAGAACCACCAAAAAATAAAGAAACGACTAAATTAGGTAGTAAAAAGGAGGAGGAGATGGCAAAAACAAGTTTCACCCCTAACCCAGCCAAGATTAAGGTTATCGGATTAGGCGGCGGTGGCTGCAATGCCGTAACCCGTATGGTTAGGGAGCAAATTCAAGGCGTGGAATTCATCGCCATGAATACTGACGCCCAAGCCCTAGCCGTCACCGAAGCTCCAACCTGCATGCAGCTTGGAGCAAAGCTTACCAGAGGACTAGGCGTCGGCGGTGATCACCTTCAAGGCGAGAGAGCAGCTGAAGAAAGCCGCAATGAACTCAAGGACATCGTCTCAGGGGCTGATATGGTATTTATCACCTCTGGCATGGGTGGCGGTACCGGCACCGGAGCAGCCCCCGTCATTGCCGAAATAGCTAAACAAAGCGGGGCTCTTACCATCGCTGTAGTCACCAGACCGTTCACCTTTGAGGGTACTCACCGCTGCCAAGTAGCAGACGAAGGCATTACCCGCCTACTAGGCAACGTAGATACCCTTATTATTATCCCTAACGACCGCCTGCTTGACCTTTGCGACCAGCAGACAGCCGTGGATAGCGCCTTTAAGATGGCCGACGATGTGCTGCGCCACGGTGTTCAGGCCATCGCTGAAGTTATTACTGTCCCCGGTATGATTAACCTCGACTTTGCCGATGTCAAGACAGTAATGAAAGATGCCGGTCCTGCCTGGATGTCCATGGGCAGGGGAACGGGTAAAAACCGAGCCATAGATGCAGCCAAGGAGGCCCTAGCCAGCCCGCTGCTGGACATCTCCATAGAAGGATCAAAGGGTGTGTTATTCAATGTCGTCGGTGACAGTAGTCTGACCATGTTTGAAGTCAATGAAGCAGCCGAGGTAATCAAGCAAGCAGTAGACCCCGAGGCTAATATCATATTCGGGGTAGCTAACGACCCCAGTATGGATAAGGATCTGAGGATTACTCTAATTGCTACCGGATTCACCTCTAGGGTAGGAGTGTCCGGACTCAGCCAAGAAGAGGAATTTAACCAATTGCTCAAGGGCTTAAAGAATGATGAGGAGCTGGATATCCCCTCTTTCATGCGTCGCCCGCTATTCAGCCATCGTCGCCAGGCAATGAATACGCCCACCAAACAAGCTAATACACCGTCACAAACCCCGATGATATAAAAGCGCCTAGGAGTTTACCAACTAAATAAGCGGTCTTTTGGCAAAACAAAAAGCCCCAAACCAACACAAGGCTGCCGGGGGTTTAGGATTTTATAGTCTTTTTTAACTTGCACCCAGAATTGATAAGGACAGAGAAACAGACCTAACCGGGAAACTCCTAGGAAACTTCCACTAGGGCTATCTTTTACCGCCCCTTAAAGCGAGCTTCTCTCTTCTCGAAGAAGGCGTTGACCCCCTCCTTGTAGTCCTCAGACTGGAGGCAAATATTCTGGGCATAGCTCTCGAAATCCAAGCTTGTCCGCAGGTCTTTAAGCACCTCTCCGTAAACGGCTCGCTTCGTCAACTCAATAGCCAGAGATGCTCCCTTGGCTATCTTGGTTGCCAGCTCTAAGGTCACCTTCATCAAGTCACCATCAGGGACAACCCGGCTAACCAAACCAATCCGCTCCGCCTCCTTGGAATCAACAAAGTCACCGGCATACATAAGCTCAAGCGCCTTCGACTTACCCAGAATCATGGGTAGCAAGTAGGTTGCCCCGCCATCAGCAATCAACCCCCTCTTCACCCAAACAGCCCCGAATCTAGAACTCTCGGCAGCTATCCTTATATCACAAAGCAGGGCGAATGACAGGCCCATCCCGACAGCGACCCCGTTCACCGCAGCAATGGTCGGTTTCTCAAGCTCCGCCAGAGAAATCGCCCAGATTCCGAGAGGGGCAAGGATAGAGCGGCGTGACTTCTCCTCCCCTGTAACACCACTAAGATCGGTACCAGCTGAAAACGCGCGACCCGCCCCGGTAATAACCAATACACCTACCTCATCATCATTACGCACCTCGTCCACTGCCTTCGGTAACTCACCCGCCATATCCAAACTTACGGCATTCAACTTGTCGGGACGATTCAGCGTTAATGTGGCAACCCCATCTTTCTTTTCTAAAATCAGGTTTTGGTACTTCATTTAATAACATCCCCCTCTGATAAGCATTATGTTCAAAAGCCAGCTAAATCAGTATAGAATTAAGGGGCTGAGTCTGTCAAACCCGCCGCCTCTCTTCTAACTCCCAGTAATATACTGCCGCCACCCAGTTTATGGCTCTCGGTAAAAACGTCTTCCCCGGGAACCCCCTCAACAAGTCGCCAGGATAGCGTCTCTTGCTTGATGTAGTCAGCAAAATCCCCCACTACCCGACTCAGATAAGCCTCTCCCTGATAATAGGCAGTAATATGGTCAGTAATATCAAAACCAGCCGAGCGACGCATCATCTGCAGCCTGTGCACTATCTCCCGTGCCATCCCTTCAGCAGCCAGCTCAGGGGAAATCTTGGTATAAATAGCCGCAGAAGGAGATGTTTCATTGTCAACCACATAATCAGGACTCTCGGCCATAACTGCCAGCTCCTCCGGAGTCGCCAGCTGTATCTGCTTCACATTAAGCTCTTCCAGTAGCTGGGGTCTAATCCTTTCCAAGGCCTCCTTCTCCCGCGCTGAACCAAGACCGACAATGTTGGCCGCCAAAGGTTGACGCACCTTAATACCGGCCTTGCTTCGTGCCGCCCGACCCAGACTGGATAATTTCATCGCCAGACGAATATCAGCCGACAGCTGTTCATCAATCTTGCTCCTGTCCGCCACCGGAAAGTCGGCCAGATGCACACTCTCCGGAGCCTCAGAAAACACGGAAATGACCAGATTCTGATAAAGCTCCTCAGCCAGGAACGGGGTAAACGGGGCCAGTAGCTTGGACAGGGTAACCAGACACTCATACAGCACAGTATATGCCGAGAGCTTATCGGCATCATTCTCACTCCTCCAGAAGCGCCTCCGACTCCCGCGTACATACCAGTTAGACAGCTCATCAACAAAGCCCTCAATCTTCCGCCCAGCCTCCGTTGGGTTATAGCCATCCAGCGCCGAATCGACATCAATTATGAGCTGATTAAGCTCGGAGGTAATCCAGCGGTCAAGCTCCGATGGCTCCAGGGGAGCCCCCTCAGCGCCAGGGTTGAAGCGGTCAATATTAGCGTAGGTAACAAAAAATGAATAAACGTTCCACAAGGTCAGCAGGAAGCGGCGGGTTACCTCAGACACTATCTTCTCATCAAAACGACGCACATTACCCGGCGGGCCAGAAGTAAAGAAGTACCAGCGGAGGGCATCAGCACCATACTTGTTAATCACCGCCCATGGTTCAACCACATTCCCCTTAGCCTTGCTCATCTTCTCCCCTTTGGCATCAAGGATGTGTCCCAGACAGATAACATTCCTGAAAGAGGAGCGATTAAATAGCAGGGTAGATATGGCGTGCAAACTGTAAAACCAGCCGCGGGTCTGGTCAACCGCCTCACAGATATAATCGGCAGGAAAACGCCCATCCTCAAGCAGACCATCGTTCTCAAACGGATAGTGCCACTGGGCTACCGGCATGGCTCCTGAATCAAACCAGCAGTCAATAACCTCCGGCACCCGCCTCATTTTCGACCCGCACCAAGGGCAATCAAAGGTCAGCTCATCAACAAAGGGGCGGTGTAAATCCAAGGGCTCCTTCAAGCCATTAAGCCCCGGCTTCTTCTCTAATTCCTCAACACTACCGACACAATCATACCCACCACAGGATTCACAATGCCACACATTGAGTGGTGTTCCCCAATATCTCTCCCGAGAAAATGCCCAATCAACATTATTCTCCAGCCAGTCGCCAAAGCGGCCATGCTTAATATGCTCCGGATACCAGCTTATCTCTCTATTACCGGCAATAAGGCTGTCCTTGACCGCCGTCGTCCTGATATACCAAGTCTGCTTGGCATAATAGAGGAGCGGTGCCTCGCAGCGCCAGCAGAAGGGGTAGGTATGCCGAACCGTCTCACTGCGGAAGAGCAGTCCCCTCGACCCCAAATCCTCAAGCACCAGCGGGTCGGCATCTTTGACAAACTTACCGGCGAAGGGGTAATTTCCTATGACTTTCCCTTGCAAATCCACCATATGGACAAAATCCAGCCTGTAATCCTCTCCCGCCTGATAGTCAACCTCACCATAGGCAGGAGCTATGTGAACAATGCCGGTTCCATCTTCCATAGAAACGAAGTCGGTAGCAATAACCTTATAGGTCAATTTATCATCCGGCTCCTGTAACTCCAGCCTTCGAGACCCCGATACGCCAAATTCATCCACCGTCTCGAAACGCTTCCTCTCCACCCCATACCGATGGGGATTAAACAGCGGCTCATAGTTTACCCCTATCAGATCGCTCCCCCTTAACCTTAACAGCACCTCACAATCACCGAGTCCTGCTAGCTCCAGCCGAGCCAGAGCCAAGACTATGTGCTCATCATTTACTACGACTACAGCATAATCGGCTTCATCATTGACCGCCAGGGCAGTGTTACCCGGCAGTGTCCAGGGCGTGGTCGTCCAGGCAAGCAAATAGATCGGCTTATCCCGCGATAGTTCATAAAGTCCCCTTTGCCCCTCAGATTCCGATGCTGGTGAAGGAACTACCTTAAACTTTATGTAAACTGACGGGTCTTCAACATCATCCCGATAGCCCAGAGCTACCTCATGGGAACTGAGGGAGGTGCCACAGCGAGGACAATGGGGTGTAACCCTATAGCCCTGATATACCAGCCCTCTGTCCCACATCTGCTTTATCGCCCACCAGACACTATCAATATAACTATTGTTCATGGTGATGTAGGGATGTTTCAAGTCAACCCAGAAGGCAATGCGCTCGGTCATTGCTTCCCATTCCTTAAGGTAGCTGAAAACGCTCTCCCGGCAGAGGGCGTTAAAGCGGTCAACACCATATTCCTCAATCTGTACCTTACCGGAAAAACCAAGCTTCTTCTCCACCTCCAGCTCTACCGGTAAGCCATGAGTATCCCAGCCGGCAATACGGGGAGTATAATAGCCCTTCATCGCCTTATAGCGGGGAATAACATCCTTGAAGACGCGAGACAGCACATGGTGTATCCCAGGGCTGCCATTAGCTGTAGGTGGTCCCTCATATAAAACAAAGCGAGAGGCGCCCTGACGCCTCTCTATGCTGCGCTCAAAGATATTATTATCTCTCCACAAGCCAAGTATATTCTCTTCAAGCTGGGGGAAACTAACCTTACTACCTACTGGAAGGAACATAAAAAACTCTCTATACAATGCATTTCAGGGACAAGCCTTATCAAGCCAACAGTACCAAGCTACAGAAAAACCTCAGCTGGACCCGGTAGCGAAGATAACCGTAGCTGAATGGCTACTGCTCCTTAGGCAGAATAACCACCTTGCGAGCACCACCCTCGCCAACGCTCTGAGTGGTAACATCAGGACTCTCAGCCAAAGCAAGATGAATGATACGCCTCTCATATGCCAGCATGGGTTCCAGAGCAAATGACTCTCCCTTAGCCTTGACCTGCTCTGCTATACGCCAGGCCAAAGCCCGCAGTGCTTCATAATGGCGCTGCTTATACCCTTCCACATCGATGACTATAGGCGCCCAAACATCCGTCTGACGACCCACAATAAGCCTGACGATATACTGAAGGCAAGAAAGGGTCTGCCCACGCCGACCAATCAAAATACCCAGGTCATCACCCCTTACATCAAAGGCGATAGGGGCACCAAGCTCATCATCTTCACCACCAACAGAAGGCTCAGCCTGAGGTTCAACAGAGGCAGTTATCCCCATCCTACTAAATAATGACTCCAAGACCTGCTTCGCCACCTCAGCTATATTGTTATCCCTATTTGACTTCTCCACCAATGATTTCACTCTAACCATAGCCTCCTCAGAACCCAGACCCAGGAAGCCAGACCTACCTTCTTTTACGACGGTGACCTCCACTTCTTCTCGATTGACGCCCAGTTGTTTTAGGGCGCTCTGTAGAGCCTCCTCCACGGTCTTGCCATTCACCTCCAGACTTTTCATAACCTAACCCCTCTTCCTGTACAGAACTTGGCTCAGCAATATCAGCACCAATATCCGCGCCAACATTAGCATCACGCAGAGGTGCCTCTTGCAGAGCAATACGCTTCTTATACTTTTTATCTCTGTCAACCGGTTTTCTGACCCTTGATGAGACCAAGCCCCCCCACCCGGTAACAAAATACTGCATAACAATCCTGACAACACTTGAAGTCACCCAGAAGAGAGCCAGACCACTGGGAACCGACAAACAAATAAAGCCAAACATTATCGGCATCATCCACAGCATCATCTGACTCTGTGCTTGCTGCTTGGGGTCAGTAACGGCGGGCGTTGACATCTTCTGCTGCAACCACATCGTGCCACCAACCAGGATGGCTAAGATTGTATTAGACTCAGCCAGGTTCAACCACAGAAAATCCTTACCCAGAGGCAGAGCAGAATATACTATGGGCCAGGAGTAAAGATACCTTGACAGGTTGAGCAAGCTCTCCGGAGCCACCGCCAGGGCCAGCATAATGGACTGGTAGAGGGCAATCCAGATGGGCATCTGAATTAACATCGGCAGCAGGCAGCCGGCAGGGTTCATGCCCGACTCCCTATATAACTTCATCTGCTCTGCAGCCAGCTTTTGCTTATCCTTGGCATGCTTCTTCTGAAGCTCAGCAAGCTTGGGCTGGAGTTCCTGCATTGCCTTGGAAGCCCGCATCTGCTTCAGGGTAAGGGGCAGCAGCGCAGCATTAATAGCAATAGTAAGAGCGATGATGGCCAGCCCGAAATTGTCAGCCAGATAGTGGGACAGCACGATGAGGACATTTATCATCGGCTGGAGAATAATTAAGTCCCATACATTCAATGCAACCTACCTCACTTCTGACTCTTCAAAGAGACGGACATCAACACAGCACCCGTATTGGCATTTATACGATGCAGAGTCAGATCCTGAGTATGAATATAAATAACCCCATCTTCACTGGCACACAGTGGCCCGTATACCTTTTCCCCGATATCGGCTAGAGACCCAAGCTCGTTACCAATAGTATCCAAGGTATATATCACACCCTGCTGTGAAGCAAAGATGATAGAGCGATTAACTACAACCGGCGAAGATGAGACCGGACTCTCCAGGTCAAACTCAGCCACCTTAGCCCCGCTATCCGCCTGCAGGGCATAAACCTCGCCATCAAGATTGGCAGCATAGATAATATCATCGTAAACCACCGGCTCTGCCCAGAAGCAGTTCTCTCCCATGAATTTCCATATCAGATTACCACTGGCAGCATCCAGAGCATAAAGATACCTATCAAAAGAACCAACATAAACTACTTCATTATAAACCAGGGGTGTAGAAGTAACAGCCCCCCCAGCCTCAAACTCCCACTGCCCCTCGCCAGTTACGGCATCCAGAGCATAGAGCTTATTATCAAAGGAACCAACGAACAGTGCGCCGTCACTAACAGCCGGCGTTGACCAAATCTTGTCACCGGTCTCAAATTCCCACTGTTTATCACCGGTAGCCGCATCCAAGGCATAGACCTTACCATCCGAATCACCAAAATAGACCCTGCCCTGAGCTACCACTACCCCACCAACGATAGATTGAAGACTGCCCTCACGGGGGTAAACCCACCTCAACTCCAGTGAACTGGAATTAAAGGCGTGAACTTTGCCATTGTAGCCCCCGACATAAACCAAATCCTCCGATATTGCTGGAGCCCCATATATCGCCACACCAGCCGATGACGCAGCACAACTTAACCCGAACCCACCACCTGATGAAGATGTAAGAGGCTCCGACCATTGACAGCTCTCGTCAGCTAAACTAACCGCTACTAGCCTACCTTCCTTAGAACCCACAAACAGGGTACCCTCGGATATGGTTCCACCGGACCAACCGACAGGCTGTAAACCCCGAACACAACCCGAGCTTGCCAGCCCGACGACAAGGAGGACAACCAGCAGAAGCGATACCTTGACTAACAGCGCTCTATTATGCTTAAACCACACTTGTTTACTCACTCTTTATAAGTTGTTTCCCGATGAATTGAGCAGACTCCGTCCCTTCAAAGCTATGCCTTGCCTTCTCCTCCAGATTGAGCTGCGGCACTGGGTCATACCCGGCCGGGTGGAAAGGATGACAGCGAGCCAGCCGCTTTGCTCCCAACCATCCCCCCTTAAAAAACCCAAACCTTGAAATGGCTTCATAGGTATACTGAGAGCAAGTGGGGATAAAGCGGCAAGACGGTGGCATAACCCGCGATATGGTCAGTTGATAAAGCCTAATTAATTCTAAGGCAAGACTCTTCATACTTCTCCGTCAACAATTTAGCCCGAGATAACAAACTACCAACCGATTTCTCAAGATTAGCATAATTGGCAGCAGCTGTCGCTGGGCGAGCAATAAATATAATATCCCATCCCGGCTTAACCGGTTTCAGTCGCAGGATTTCACGAAGCAAACGCTTCACCCTATTTCTCGTCACTGCATTACCCACCCGCTTACTAACCGAAAAGCCATACCTAGACAAGGCAAGCCCATTGGGTAAAGCCTTCACCACCAGCAAACTGCTCACCCACGAACTGCCTTTACTATACACCAAGGTATACTGCGCCGGCTTAGTAAGATATCCCTCTCCCTTCATCGCACTCTTAACTAGTTTACTAATAAAAAGAGTATATATCAAGGGAGTCTTGAAAAAGGCAACACTGCCGTCAAGAAAATTACTTTCCCCTTCTCTAGTAAAGAATGGGGTCAAAAAGGCAGGTTCCCGAGGATAAAACGAAAGGGCTAAGGCTGATAAACAGCCCCAGCAAAGCGGTGTCTCCAGTGTCATACTACAGTCAATTTCTTACGGCCCTTGAGCCGCCTTGCTTTCAAGACAGCCCGACCACCCCGCGTGCTCATTCTCGCCAAAAAACCGTGCTCGCGCTTCCTTGGAATCTTCTTCGGTTGATAAGTCCTCTTCGGCACTCTAACTCCTCAACAAGCTAAAACAATATAACCGCTGTCACTACCTCAGGGTTCACCCGGGCAAACCCAGACGCTCAGCTAAGAGAATACCACAACACCTCGGTGTTACGCTGCGAAGCCTCCGCCTTTCAACCCGACCACCTCAACCACCCCAACCAAGCTAACTACTCTCTCTATCACTGCCCAAGCTATGGACATGAGCTGACACATATGGTAGTAAGGCTAAGTGCCGCGCCCTCTTTATAGCCACCGTCAGGGCACGCTGATGCTTAGCACAGGTGCCAGTTCTATGACGCGGAACTATCTTCCCTCTATCTGATATGTAGCCACGCAACTTGGCTGGCTCTTTGTAATCTATCGACTCAACCTTCTCAGCGCAAAAAGAGCAAAACTTGCGCCTCGTCACATATCTCGACCTACTCCGCCCCTCACTCGGTCTATTTGGTCTATTCGGTCTATCAGGTTTTCGCTTAGCCACTAGTTATAAACTTCCTATCAAATCTACTAAATTTTAATCTCTATCTAAAAGGGAATATCCTCCGGCTCCAACTCAACAGATCCACCATCCTCAACCCTTTCTTCAGGGAGGGAAGCCGCTGCCTGCCTATCAAGAAATGTTACCCTATTGGCTACTATTTCGGGCCGATAATGCTTTTGGCCATCCTGGCCTTCCCAGGTACGCGTGTGTAGTCTGCCTTCAGCATAAACAAGTCGACCCTTGGTCAGAAACTGGTTGCACTGTTCAGCTAGCTTGCCCCAAGCAATCACGGTAAACCACTCTGTCTCCTCCTTACGCTCACCTTCAGGAGTAGAATACACCCGATTAGTAGCAACACGAAAAGAGGTTACCGGATTACCATTAGGGGTAAAACGCATTTCAGGTTCACTCCCAAGATTACCGATAATCATTACTTTATTTAAGCTTGCCATTGTCTTAAGATTCCTTTCACCCTTACCAAGCACCTCTGGTAATGGCGTTCCTCCCCATCAATCACCCAGTTTTACCAATAAATGTCTCAGAATCACCTCGGAAATCTGCAGGTTTGCCTCAAATTCTCTGCTCAATGAAGGCTTCAACTTGAACCGAGACAACACATAATTACCCTCGTCAAAATGCTTTATAGGATAGGCCAGCCGTCTTTTACCCCACTGTTCTACATCAGAAATAGCACCTCCCTTCCCCGTAATAAACTGACTTACATTATCTATTTGAGCATTAACATCTTCTTCAGCAAGCTCCGGGCTAAGAATTAATACTAGCTCATAATCATGCTGGCGCTCATCTTCTACCTGATTAGGTACCATCTATTTCCCCTAAAAATTTATACGCATTATATCACAGCCAAGTAATATAAACAACACAAGTCTGACTAGGCTCCATACTTGCTAACTCAGCAACAGGCTATCCAAATACCGTCAGCTTGACACAAGGCATCGTCCTTGATAGACTTTAGCTCTGAGGTAGAATGGCCCCGTGGTGTAGCGGACAAACATGCCACCCTGTCACGGTGGAGATCAGGGGTTCGAATCCCCTCGGGGTCGCCAGCAGTGAGCCGACAGTATAACCATTGTTATCACCCCCTGCCCCCCATACTCACCATAACCCACTACCAACAGAAAATTCGTTAACCACTACCTTTTTCTCCCGCTTCACCCTCACCGGAGGATTCTATCCCACGGTCTCTAAGCCAGCGGTTAATATCATCCAGCGCCGGGGGGGCAACATAAAACACCTGTATATCCGACGAGAATTGGACCTGGTGACCTTCTGTCATAAACAATATCCCAATCCCATCCGCACCGAGCGTCTCATCTATTTGCCTGGCAATATGCTCGCTCCTCTTTTTACTAGCGGTTACATAAGACTCGTAGATATGAGTAAGCACCTTCTGGTTCTGCAAACCCGCCAGTAAGCACTTACTCCAATCCATAAATTCTGTTAGTAACTCACTCTCTTCCACAGCTTCAAGTTGAGCATCCTTGTCCAACCTGCTTTCAACAATCTGACAGCTTCCCTCATTCAGGTCTTTTATCACCTTGAAACCATCTTCGCCACCCACCGGTATTAACTCATGGTATATCTTGCTAATCTTCCCGAGCTTTAGCTCCAGCTCAGCCACCTGATTTTCCACCTGACTCCAATATTTGCGATATATTTCAATATACTCAGCTGAGGATTCCCGGCTACGGTAAACGAGGGGGACGAAATACAGCCTTCTTCCTTTTTTAAACTCCTCAGCCAACGGCTTCTCTATTTTCCCAAGCTCCTCAGACATATCCCTCACCTACTTCCATCTATTTCTTACAAGCCCTGCCAGCATGCCTGCCATTACTGACAGGGTTCTTCACCAACCTGCCACCGTATAACATCATCACCCAACCCTTCATTTAACCTTGACTAATATTATAATATCTCCCGGCTGACCATCGGTTATCTGGCGAGCATTCCGGAGCCTCACCTTGGTACCGGTTTTCACCCCGGCGGGGATTTTGACCTTCAGCTTTTTACCCTTGCGGCTGAGGTCCTTCTCCAATCCCTGAGCCGCCTGCTCCTTGGTAATGGTTATTGCATAACGAACATCCTGACGCTGGGAGCCCTGAGCTTGGCTGAATATCTCCTCCAGATTAATGCCGCCGGGGGTACCAAACCTCACCCCCCTTGAGCCTCCGAAGCCCCGGGAGAATTTCTTGAAGGAAAAACCCCTGCCCCCCAGGAAATCGCCGAAGATATCATCGAGAAAGCCGAAGCCAAGACCAGACCCGCCGAAGTCCTTCATTAAATCTTCAAAGGTAGTCCGGGTAAAGGGGCTGCCAAAGATATCGCCAACATTGCCTGCGGTGCCAAACTGGTCATACTGCTTTCTCTTTCCCGGGTCACCCAGAACGCTGAAGGCCTCATTTATCTCCTTGAACTTCTCGTTGGCCCACTGCTCCTTACCCGGATTGCGGTCCGGGTGGTATTGCATTGCCAGCTTACGATACGCCTTCTTGATGGCGTTTTCATCAGCATTCCTAGCAACGCCAAGGATTTCATAATAGTCCTTCTTGCTCATAAACTCCCCCTGCTCAACGCCCATCACTCTTCCTTTGCACAACCCCGGCAGGCTGCAACCAGCGGAAAGAACCCGGTTAGAGTTCCTATCTCATCAACAGAAATTAAAAAACAGGGTTACTCTTTCAGTGTAACCCTGTCTCATAACATAACCAGCCCTTTTGCTTTTCTAACCCAGTATCCCGGCAATGTCTACAATTACTATAACGAGAAAGGTTATTAACAAGGGCACAAGACCAACACCACAGAACCTGGCTACACGTAGAGCCACAACCGACTCCCCAACGCCAGCCAACTCCTTAGTGACCAAAAAGGCTATTAAGCTTGCCACAGCAACTATGCTTATAGCCGTAGTAAGACCCGTCGCCACCATGGTAGTAACGGTGGTAACAGTAGTAACGGTAGTAACGGTGGTAACAGTGGTAATCATATATATCTCTCTGATTACAAGAAGCTAACACAAAATAACAATCTTGTCAAGACCTAGCCTTGACAAACATGAAAAAATAACATACCTTAATAATCGTATCTCACATTGTAGAGCAGAATTCCCACAGAGGTAAGGGTAAGCCGTGAAGCAAAGCAGGAACCTAACAAGTCTGGCTGTAGCTATAATATGCGGCTTAAGCCTAGTTCTTGTCCCCGCCATCAACCAAGCACTTCCAGTCCAGGCATCTCCGGACTGGGTCAAATCCACAGTCCCGGTTACCCTAGAGAATGAGAAGTATGTAGTAGACGCCTGGGTTATCCGGGATGACACTGCCTACAAGATGTGGTACACACATGGCAAAACAGACCTTACTGTTACCAAACTAATAGATAGTATAACCGACCTGAGCCTTGGCGACATCATAGACGATTTAGCAGACCTGAACCTTGATAAGTTCCTGGATGATATAGGCGCTCTGGATGCCAGTGACATCCTGGAATTTATAGATACTACCAGCACAGTTATCGGCTACGCCGAATCAAGCGATGGCAAGAGCTGGGAGATAAAAGAATCCGAGGCATTCACGGGTAGTGGCGGCCCCTGGAGCAGTGTCGGTAATCCCTGTGTCATCAAGGATGGCTCTACCTACAAGATGTGGTACACACATGGCAAAACAGACCTTTCCAGCACGGAACTCCAGACCCTCCTAACCGAAGCCAAAAACCGAGACACCGATGCCATACTAGACCTCCTGGATACTACCAGCACAATCATTGGCTACGCCGAATCAAGCGATGGTAAGAGCTGGGAGATAAAAGAATCCGAGGCGCTGGTGGGTAGCGGCCTCGTGTGGAACAGCGTCGGCGCTCCCTGCGTCATCAAGGACGGCACTACCTACAAGATGTGGTATACCCAAGGTAAAACAGACTTTACCAGAGCAGAACTCGACGCTATTCTACAAGATGCGGCAAACTTTGATATCGATGACCTCCTAGACATCATAGATTGCACGAATACAAATATCGCCTATGCCGAATCAACCGATGGCAAGAGCTGGGAGGTAAAAGAATCCGAGGCGCTTGGAGGCTCTGGTAGTGCCTGGGATAGTGTTGGCACCCCCAGTGTCACCCTTGATGAAACGACATACAAGATGTGGTATACACGTGCCGAAACGGATTTCGACAAGGCAAAACTCCATGACCTGCTGGATGAAATAAAGGGCCTAAATCTAGGTGACTTCGTAGACGACCTGGAATCCGGAGACCTCGGTGAGCTACTAGAGGATATAGCCGCCCTAGACCTCACCAACATACGAGACCTCTTAACCAACTCGAGTGCAATCATTGCCCTTGCTTCTTCCGAGGATGGTCAAGAGTGGACGGTAACAAGCTCCGAAGAGATTAAGGGCACCGGCGGCTCGTGGAGCAGTGTTGGTGCTCCCTGTGTCATCAAGGATGGCTCTACCTACAAGATGTGGTATACCCAAGGCATAACGGATCTGACAGTAAACGACCTCCTAAAGATTCTAGATGGTACAATCACCGCCATTGGCTATGCCGTCTATGTTCCCGGCGGAGCAGGAGGAGCACCGCCAACCTATATAGAGACAAACCTGTTTGGTAGCATGGGCCACCTTCTTATCAGCAGGACGGGTGAAATACTGGAAACAGTGAAGGTCACCTCAGCAGATGGTACACTTACTATCACCATACCGGCTGGCACCACCGCCCTAGATAAGTACGGGAACCCGATTAGCTCTTTAGGAGCCGCTATTTACACGAACCCGCCACCTCCACCCGAGGGTAGTTATATTATCGGGCTACCCTATAACTTCACTCCCGCCGGGGCTACCTTTAACCCAGCAATAACCTTCGAATACACCTATGACCCGGATAACCTACCTGAAGGGGTAGTTGAAGGAGAGCTGACTCTAGCCTACTATGATACGTCTACCGGTAGCTGGGTTACCTTGGATTGCAGCGTTAACACCGAGACTCACACCATCACCGCCACAGTAAACCACTTCACTATTTTTGCTGTCATAGCCTCCATACATTTGCCCGCTGCCTTCACTGCCAGCGACCTGACCATATCCCCCACCGAGGTCAATGTCGGGGAAAGCGTAACCATCAGTGCCCTTATCACCAATACCGGTGGTCTGAGCGGCAGCCATACGGTAACCCTCAAGATAAATGATATAGTGGTAACC
>DAOUMH010000014.1:0-2538 GCA_034411815.1 Dehalococcoidales bacterium
CCGAGAGTCATCGTTGAACTTTTGGCGCATTTCCCATTGAAGCAGTTCTCCTCGGGAGAATATCCGAATTACTTTCGGATTATGTTTTCGCAGGACTGTTTCGGTAAACTTCTGTCCGAAAGAGCCTGTTCCTCCCGTTATTAAAATAACCTTATTTTCCAGACTCATGAGTATCTCTCCTTTTTATTTCTCATCAAACCAGCCTATTTACTTTCTACCTTATTCTTCTTCGCTTCCTCAACCATCTGTATAATTAAATCTGCAACCCTTTTAGATGCTTGTCCATCAATTAGATAGGCATGGTCATAGGCAAATTTCTTTCGTCCCTCGGCAAGCCTTTGCCGAATCTCCTTATTATATAACATATCTTTGATTGCTGGTATAAGCTGGGCAGCATTATATACATCAAGAGCTGCCCCCTCTTCTGCGTATGGGTCTGAAGTACCCCTCAAGTTTATTGAAATCATCGGCTTTCCCAATATTATCGCTTCTAGCGCAGTAGTACAATGCGGGTCTGCAAGCACTATGTCGGACGTATACAAGAGCTCGAAGGTATTAGCCTCACGACCGAGTATCACCGGATTACAAGACTTATTTTTCTTATATAGTGGAGCTTTCTGATTTTCACTGGGGTGCAGTTTGATTATCAGTTGTACCTCTGCGAGTGACTTCATAGCATTATAGACGGCAGCTATATTCCGCTCATTTTCTCGACGCGATAAACCGTGTGTTATCGTAGTCCAAACGATCAATTTCTTATTGGGGTCCAAATTTAGTTTCTTGAATGTTTCCTGCCTATTAAATATCTGGGGTGCTCTAGCCACTATGTCATATCTTGGCTGGCCAATGACGAGAACATCATTCTCGGAAAACTTGCCCCGACTTATGAAATTAATTTTATCATGATCGCTGTAAGCAGCAAGCTTATCCGGAATGGGGCAATATGAGGCAGAACATTCCCCGTTAGGACTGATATCTCCGTCGCTATGATTATAGTGAGGGTGGTAGGGAGAATATATGCCATGCTGAAAAAATAATGTGGGTATTCCTTTTGGTCTAGCTGTTGCCACCATCGGCCTCTCAGAGGAGAATTCGCCAGACATTAGTATCCCGTCTGGCTCCTCCATTTCCACCATGCGTTTAGCCATCTCACAGGTAGTGATAATCCTTGTTAGATTGCTTAATGAGAAAGCAAAGGAGAAGTTTTTTTGAGCCAGATTCCAGAGAGGTACATCATGCCAGTTCATTGTCTCGGTAAATGCTGTGGAGTCGCACAAAGATTGATAATCCTTACGTACTCTTCTCGCCGCTCTGAACGCTCCCAAAATAACTCTAAAATTCAGATAAGAAGCAAAGGGTCGATATGCCATCCTATTCTGTAGTTTCTTCTGTCTCATGACCCTGATGTCTATATTTGTTGCCGCGACATGTGTATCTACAAGAACCACGGTATGACCGTTCTCATTCAATATGTCAATGACTGAATCAAAGGTTTTCTGGCCCTTTTGGATTGCTCCTGTTTTTAGGTTATATATGTTCCACCAATTATCCCCCGAGAATATGAGGATTCGTTTTCCGTTCTGTACCGGGGCAGGATAGGAATTTCCGCCTAAAAGCGTCCACCATACTTTCCTTACAAACGTCATCGTCAACTGGCCATAGGTAAAAATGATAGTACTCAGCCTTTGGGACAGATAGCCTTTTATATCAAAGTAGGGGGGAGATGCAAGCATAGTGATGCTTCTTGAGCGGGCTATGGCATTGGTAACCTGGTAGACTGTTTTGCTACCCCGTGTACACCAGACCATGGAGGGATTCTCAGCCTTGAGTATATGGTCAAATATTATTGCCTGCTTGAGTGCTTCTCTTAAACTGCTGTTGCGGAATACAAATGTGCTCCAGTAAATTGTCTCATCCACGAGCCACCATATAGAAAGACCCTTGTGTTCTAATAGCTCTTTTATGTTCTTGCCATTCTTCAATTTAGCATTAGGAAATGCCCTGAACCATTTAAGCGCCTCCTCGTCCGCCTCCGCATCCGATAACCCATAATCTGCTGGCATTTTGCAATCCAACCCCTTCTTGGTTAATCCTTGATAGGTGGATGTATTTAGAGCAATAAACCTTGCTTTGTCTATGTCTATATTCGGCCTTGATTTGATTCTTGAGGTTAGCTTGTGTATCTCATCCGGGTTGCTGACTACAGCAAGCAGGCTCACCTCAGAACGGCCATGGGTGATGGGGAGAGTAGGACCGCTATTTCGTATCATTGGCGGAGCCTCCAGAACATAATTTGTGTAAGTCAGTCATGTTTTTTCGTTCCTCGGCACAAAGAGAGCTACGTTGTATCAGGGTAAATATAGGTGAGTTGCCAATTCTCCTTATTATAAACATCAATCTTTTCAGCCGCTCGCTCGTCTATCCTTCTAACGACAAAGTAGCTCCTATCGGCAAACTTATTATAAGGGAATTTCATTGACGATTTGAAACCAAAATGCTCCACCAGTTCTCTTCGAAAACCCGGTTGGTGGAACGCCC
>DAOUMH010000015.1:0-11253 GCA_034411815.1 Dehalococcoidales bacterium
TCGTTTTCCTGGGACACAATTTGCTCCTCTCATTGTTTGGTTAGTTTACTACCTCCCAGGAGCTCGTGCCACCTGTCTAAAGTGTACGGTTTTAGTGGCCCCTTTAGTGGCCCATTATAGCTGACGGTCTACAGTTTTTGTCCTGTATGATGAACTGGCTTACCAGACATTTAGACAGGAGCTTGGCAGGAGTAGTTGAGGGCCTTCACCTCGAGCAGCTTAAACCAGCTTGAGGTTAGGGATAACATCCATATCTGGGCTACCTGTCTTGCCGGCCCGGAATCGGTAATAGCCACAGGCAGCAATCATAGCTGCATTGTCAGTGCATAATACGGGTTCGGGGATCATAACTGGGATGGGGGAGTTCTCTATCAGACGGGTTCGAAGCATTTCATTCGAGGCTACTCCACCGGCCAGTAAAATTTGCTTTACCCGGTGCTTTCTGGCTACAGCCACTGTTTTGGTGGCCAGGACATCAACCGCTGCTTCCTGAAAGCTGGCGGCGGCATCAGCCTGGCTTGAAATCTCACCCGTCTCTACCAATCGTAAGAGGGCTGTCTTGATACCGCTGAAGCTGAAGTCGTTAGTTCCCTTCAGCCAGGCGCGGGGTAGCTGGAGAGAGACAGTGCCGTTTTTGGCTGCTTCTTGAATGGCTGGGCCCCCGGGGTAGCCCAGTTCCAGTATACGGGCGGCTTTGTCAAAGGCTTCACCGGCGGCATCATCCCGTGTCCTTCCCAGCACTGCATAATCCCCGTGGTCTCTCATTAATACCAGATCGCTATGCCCTCCGGAAACGATAAGGCATACTAGCGGGAGTGAGGGGACAGAATTATCCAGCCAGTTGGCGTAGATATGACCCTCCAGGTGGTTGACCCCGGTGATGGGCAATCCATGAGCTAAAGCCATTGCCTTAGCTGCGTTTACTCCTACCAGCAGTGAGCCGGCTAGGCCGGGGCCGATGGTGACAGCAATGCCATCCAGATCACTCCAGACGACTTTGGCTTCAGCCATGGCCTGCTTGACAACAGGGATAATGGCTAGAAGGTGCTGTCTTGAGGCAACCTCGGGAACAATTCCCCCGTAGCGGGCGTGAATTTCTGCCTGCGAGGCAATCTGATTGGACAGGATTTTGGCTCCATCCTCTACTACTGCGACTGCGGTTTCATCACAAGAGGTCTCGATGCCCATGATCTTCATATAGCTAGATTATAGCATACTAAGCCTGTTCCTTTGACACGCCTATTAGCCAATGTTATGATGACTAAAAAGGGACCATTCAATATCTTGTAAGGAGCGGGGTGATTTTATATGTCTGGCATTGAGACACTATACCTGGTGTTTCTTTTGGTTTGCCTGTTGCTATCAGCCTTCTTTTCCAGTTCAGAAACGGCCTTTATTTCCCTGCAGAGGATAAGACTGGAGCATATGGTTGATACCAAGGTAAAGGGAGCGGGACGGGTGGCGAAAATGCTCCAGCGGCCAGAGAAGCTCCTGTCAGCCATCTTGTTGGGCAACAATTTGGTGAATACTGCTGCTGCTGCTATGGGTACTGCTTTGGCTATTTCTTTTTGGGGGGCAGAGGAGGGTGTCCTTATTGCTACCATAGGGGTAACCATTCTTCTCCTGATATTTGGCGAGACTACTCCCAAGACTATAGCTACCCAGCATACCGAGAGGTTATCTCTGCTGTTGGCTCGGCCGATAGAGGTGCTCTCATGGTTGTTTACTCCCTTTGTGGTGGCATTGAGCTGGATATCCTCGGGGTTTAGTAAGATGGTGGGTGGGGCGCCTGTATCCAGGTCTCTAGTTACCGATGAGGAAATCCGCACCATGATATCAGTAGGGCACAGAGAGGGAACAGTGGAGGGATCTGAGGCTGAGATGCTGCATAAGGTCTTTGACTTTGGTGACCGACCGGTTCGTGAGGTTATGATACCGCGTACTGAGGTGGTGTGGGTTGAGAAGGGTATTAGTCTAGCCGATTTCCTCGCCATCTATGCTGAATCCCCGCTTTCTCGGTTTCCGGTGTATCAAGAAAATATGGATAATGTAGCGGGTATCCTCTCTGTGAAGGATGTGCTTATGGCCCAGGCGAAGGGTGTTATTAATGAGGAGAGCCTCATTGATGACCTCATTCGCCCTGCCTATTTTGCCCCGGAGTCCAAACATATCAGCGAGCTTTTTACCGAGATGCGGGATAAGAACTATCGGGTGGCTGTGGTTGTGGATGAATATGGTGGTACTGCTGGTATAGTTAGCCTCAGTCTACTGGTTGAGGAAATTGTCGGCCCGGTGGGGGATGAGTTTGCCGAGGTAGAGAAGGAGTATGAAGCTATTAATGAGCATACCTTCCAGATTGATGGTGGTATGAGTGTTGAGGAAGCCAATGAGGAGATGGGGTTGGGGTTACCTGAGGGTAGTTACGAAACCGTAGCCGGCTTCGTGCTTGACCTTCTGGGGCGCATACCTAAGGTGGGTGAGCGGCTGCGGTATCAGGGTATGGGTCTGGTGGTAACGGAAATGCGAGGGGTGAAAATCGAGAAAATCCTGTTGACCAAGAAAAAACATGCAGCGTCTGCGGATCAGGTTTAGTCGAGGACAGGAGATAAAATTTATCTCCCACTTGGATTTGATACGTTTGTGGCAGAGGGCACTTCATCGCGCCGGGGTATCACTGGCTTATTCAGAGGGTTTTAGCCCCCACCCCCGAATATCGTTGGCGGCACCCCTTCCGGTAGGTGTAACCAGTGAGGCTGAGTTGATGGATGTTGTCTGTGCCGAGTGGGTCTCCCCCCATTGGTTCGCTGCCGGGGCAAGCCAGCAGTTACCAGCCGGTATCGAGATACTGCAGGTGTATCAGATAGCCCTGACCCTGCCGTCCTTGCAATCACAGGTTCACTATGCTGAATACAGGGTTGAGGTAGAAACCAAAAAGAGGCGAGAGGATGTAGAATCAGCTATAGCTGGCTTGCTCTCGGCGGAGCACTTATCGTGGCGGCATCAGCGGGATACCAGTTGGCGAAGCTATGACCTGAGGGCTTTGATTGATGACTTGTGGTTTGTTGACTGGCACCCCCCATATGCTACCATAGGTATGAGGCTGCGTTGTGACAACAGCGGTTCAGGAAGGGCGGAGCAGGTTACTGCTGCGTTGGGTTTTAGCCTCTATCCCCGGTCAATACACCGTACTGGGCTTGTCCTAGAGGCAGGTTGAGTAACCTCACTAATAAATATCATTACCCCTGTTACCGTGCTCGGTTATAATGGGAATTGACATGGCAAAAAAGAGACAACAGCTGGTATTAGAGCAGCGGGTGCTACGGTTTATTCGTGAACATTGTATGATATCAGACCAGCATTGCCTGCTGGTGGCGGTGTCTGGTGGGGCAGACTCGGTCTGCCTGCTTCATATCCTGGTTAAGCTCCAGGATGAATTGGGGGTAAAACTGCATATAGCTCACCTTAATCACCAGTTAAGGGGCACTGAGTCTGAGGCTGATGCCAGGTATGTTTCTGACCTGGCTCGCCAGTTGGATATTCCGTTTACTGTAGAACAGCGGGATGTGAAGGACTATCAATCACGGCAACGCATTTCATTGGAGGAGGCAGCTCGTGAGGTGCGATATAACTTTTTGGCTCGGGTAGCGAGGTCTATCGGGGCTGAGCAAGTGGCGGTGGGTCATACTACCGATGATCATGTAGAGACGATGCTGATGCACCTGATTCGGGGGACAGGAACCAAGGGGCTTCGTGGCTTGCAACCAGTTAGCCGGTGGCAGTCTTCGGGAGGTAGTCTTGGCGTAATAAGGCCGCTCTTATCAGTCAGCCGTCAGGAGACGGCTGACTATTGCTGTTACCATGGGCTTATGCCTCGGGTTGATACTTCCAACCTGTCGTTATCACCATTGAGAAACAGAATTCGCCTTCAGCTTATGCCTCTTCTTGAGGGTTATAACCCCCGGGTGACTGAAGCCTTACTTCGAACCGCCCGTATTGCCGGTGATGACCTCACCTTCCTGAGCAGAGAGGGTAACCGATTGTGGGGTGAAGTTGCTCGAACAGAAGGGGATGTGGTCATTTTGGACAGGAAAGGGCTTCTCGGGTTACCTCCTGCCTTAAGGCGGCACCTGCTTCGGATGTCTATAGAGAGGTTGTTGGGTAGCCTTAAGGATATTGAGGCGCGTCATATTGAGGAGATAATGGGTGCCTTGGCTAAGCCGGCGGGGAAGCGAATCAGCCTCCCTGGGGGGCTGAGCTTTTCAATAGAGTATGAACGATACCTGCTGGGTCTGGACCCGGTGGCTCTATGCCCGTTTCCTGATTTGGGGGTGGGGTTTCCATTAGAGATACCCGGTGAGACGCTGCTGCCCAGCTGGCGTGTGGAGGCAGACATAATAGATTGCGGACAGATGGCAGAAGAGGGTATGAATCTTACTGCCTATTTTGACCTTGATAAAATTGGAGATGGGGTGGTGGTGCGGTCTCGTCGGCCCGGTGACAGGTTTCAACCGCTGGGTATGAGCCAGCCCAAAAAGCTGGGAGAATTTATGATTGATGCTAAGATACCGCGAGCCTGGCGCCGGCGAGTTCCTGTTGTATGCTCGCCCCGCCATATTCTGTGGGTTGTTGGCTGGCATATAGATGACAGGGTGAAGGTTACCGAGAATACCAACCAGGTTCTGTGCCTCAGGTTTGAGCGGGTTTGAGCAAAATAGGGGGTTGTGATATAGTGAAATACACTGAACGAAGTATTGTCCGCCCCGTAAGGCTAAGGAGGGATCGCATAGTGGTCTAGTGCGGGCGCCTGCTAAGCGCTTACCCTGGTAAACGGGGTCATGGGTTCGAATCCCATTCCCTCCGCCATATAAGATCAGTATACCCCTTGATAAGGGGTATATTTTCAATGCCGCCAGAGAGTAGACTTATGCCTCAGTATTATATCTGGACTATAGGCTGTCAGATGAATAAGGCTGAATCAGAGCGGCTGGGTAGCTATCTGGAGCGGCTGGGCTACCGGGCAACGACCACCGCTGGTGAAGCTGATATTATTCTGCTTAATAGTTGTGTGGTGCGCCGGAGCGCTGAGAATCGGGTCATTAATAAGCTCAATGCCCTTAAGCCATTGAAGAAGTTGCACCCTGACCTGACCCTTGCCGTAACCGGTTGTTTGGTAAACTCCGATACCAGGCAGCTTAAAAAGAGCTTTCCCTATGTTGATCATTTCTTTAAACCGGGAGACTACCCTCAGTGGCTGGGTGGGGCTGAACCGGGGCCGGTATTGCCTTACCGCCCATTGCCCAGCACCTTTGTGCCTATTATTCAGGGTTGTAATAACTTCTGCTCCTATTGTATTGTTCCCTATCGTCGTGGCCGTGAAAGAAGCCGTCCGGTGGCTGAAATAGCGGATGAGGTTAGGGAGCTGGTGCACCGTGGTGTGAAAGAGGTTGTATTGCTGGGGCAAAATGTAGATTCATATGGGCATGACCTGTCTGATAGACCGGATCTGGCCGGTTTACTGGGGGAGCTGAATAATATAGACGGATTAGCCCGTATACGTTTCCTGACCAGTCACCCCAAGGATATGACCGCTAGATTGATTGAGGCAGTGGCTGAGCTGGATAAGGTCTGCGAGGAGGTGAGTCTTCCTGTGCAGGCGGGCAGCAACGATATCCTGGTGGCAATGAGACGGGGCTACACGGTAGAGCACTATTACCAGCTTATTACCCAGATGCGCCGTAAAATACCCGGGGTGGCCCTGAGTACTGATGTCATTGTGGGTTTTCCCTCGGAGGATGAACAGCAGTTCCAGCAGACGGTTGGCCTGCTCTCCGAGGTAAGGTTTGATACTGTCCATGTGGCTGCTTATTCGTCGAGACCGGGGACTATCGCCTCTAGGGAGCTTGCTGATAATATCACGCTTGCTGAGAAGAAAAGGCGGCTGGGTGTGATTGAGCAGCTTCAGGAGGGTATCGCTACCGAAATTAATGCCCGATTGCTGGGCAAGGTTGTTGAGGTTCTGGTAGAGGGTAGGGAACAGGGGAAGTGGCGGGGTAGGACAAGAAATGGTAAACTGGTATTCTTCAGTAGCAGTAGTGACTACCTGGGGCATCTGGTTAGGGTTAGGGTTGAGAAAACGAGCCCCTGGTCATTACAGGGCGTAGTTGAATTGAACATAGCCAACTAAAGCAAGGAGGAGAAGTGAAGAAAAAGGTGTTAAATTTGGGGTTGGTAGTGGGGTTGTTTATCACTGCGGCATTCATTGGTGGTTGTTATTCTACCGAAGCGTCTGAGGCAGAGGGGGGAACCTCAAGCATGATCCCCCTGATTGTCTTTGTGGTGTTGATGTTTGCATTTATGTATTTCTTTATGATTAGGCCCCAGCGCAAGAGGCAGAAGGAACATCAGCAACTGATGGAGGAGTTAAAGAAGGGGGATAGGGTGGTTACCGCCGGTGGAATCTACGGGCAGATTGAGAGCCTCAGTGATGATAGTATAGTCATGAAAGTGGAGTCGGGAGCGACGATGAGGGTGGCTAGAAATAGCATAGCCCTCAGGCGAGAGAACTAGGCATTGTCTGGTTAGCCACGGGACTCTTGCCTGTTCCTCTTTAAGGTAGGGGTATCTTATTGGGTGGGTGATGTGAGGTAGGATTGTTGCTGTAGAGCCCTTGTAGCCAGGGTGCTTGTGCAGTGCTGGAGGTTGGGTCGACTCCTTTGGTGGTGAGTATAGATGAGCAACCTTGGGCAGCTTAGGACAAAGATAGCCGAACTGAAAAAGGAGTTAGGGGCGGTTATTGTCGCCCATAATTATCAGCGCCCTGAGGTTCAGGATGTAGCTGACTTTGTCGGTGATTCTCTGGAGCTATCACGCCGGTGCACTGAAATAGATGCCCGGTCAATCGTTTTCTGCGGTGTACGTTTTATGGCTGAGACGGCGGCTATCTTAAACCCCGACCGCACTGTTTTGCTCTCGGAAGGCGGTGCTGGCTGTCCGCTGGCAGACATGATTAACGTTGACGAGTTGAGTGAGTGGAAACGGAGATATCCCGGGGCGGCAGTCGTCTGCTACATCAATTCGTCAGCCGAAATCAAGGCAGAGAGTGATGTCTGTTGCACCTCAGCCAATGGGGTTGGGGTGGTGGACTCGGTATCAGGCGATGATATACTCTTTGTCCCCGACCAGAATCTGGGACACTATGTTTCTACCCAGACTAAAAAGAATATAATCCTCTATCCTGGCTACTGCTATGTTCATCAACAGCTTGAGCCTGAGCAGGTGAGGCTGGCAAAAAAGCTTCATCCGGATGCTCGGATATTAGTCCATCCTGAGTGTCGGCCCGAGGTAATTGACTTGGCTGATGCTGCCCTTAGCACCTCGCAGATGCTTCGCTATGTCAGGGCAAGCTCATGCCAGAGCTTTATTATCGGTACCGAGCAGGGACTGCTTCATCGCTTGCACCTGGATAACCCGGGCAAATCCTTTTACCTGGTTTCAAGCCACCAAATCTGCACTGATATGAAGAGAACCACCCTGGAGACACTTGCTCAGACAATGGAGCTGAGGCAGAATATAGTAACCGTGCCCGAAGAAATACGGGTTAGAGCCAAGCAGGCAGTTGATCGTATGTTGGTTGTCAGCTAGGGAGAAGGCAGTCTGATGAACCGGTATGACTATATTATAGTGGGTAGTGGTATTGCCGGGCTTTATACTGCCTTGCTGGCAAAGGAGCAGGGAAGCGTCCTCATTATAACCAAGGGTAATATTGATGACTGCAATACCAAGCATGCCCAGGGGGGTATTGCTGCTGCTATAGGTAAAAAGGATTCTGCCGAGCTTCACTTTCAGGATACCATAGCTGCTGGGAACGGCCTGTGCAATGAAGAGGCGGTGCGCATCTTGGTTGATGAGGCTCCTGACCGCATAACAGACTTGGTTAACCTCGGGGTCCCTTTTGACACCCTTGATGGAGAGATTGCTCTTACCAAGGAGGCGGCTCATAGTGTATCCCGTATCCTGCATGCTGGTGGTGACGCCACTGGCGAGCACATTGAGGTTACTCTGAGCAATCGGGTTCGCTCATCTAAGATCCAGGTGCTTGAAGACTGCCTGGCGACCGAGATCCTGGTGGAGAAAGGAACGGTTGCAGGAATAAAAGCTCTGGATTGTCGCACCGGTTCCACGGAAGAATTTGAGTGTCGCTTTTTGATTCTGGCTACCGGTGGTGCCGGGCAGCTATTCAATTTCAATACTAACTCTGACATAGCTACCGGTGATGGCATAGCCCTGGCATTTAAAGCCGGGGCTGAGATAACTGATATGGAGTTTTTCCAGTTCCACCCTACTGCCTTGCGTTTGCCTGGGGTAGCCCCGTTTCTTATATCTGAAGCAGTCAGGGGTGAGGGGGGAGTGCTGCGCAATATAGACGGCTACCGTTTTATGTCTGATTATGCCCCTGAGGGTGATCTGGCGCCGCGAGACATAGTAGCCCGCAGCATACTGGGCGAGATGGGGAAGACTGGTTCGGACAGGATCTTTATTGATGTTACCCATTTATCCTCCCGTCTTGTTACGACCCGGTTTCCTCACATATACCGGTTTTGCTTGGGACATGGTTTGGATATTACCAAGGATCTGGTGCCGGTGGCACCAGCAGCTCACTATATGATGGGCGGTATTAAAACCAATAGCTGGGGGGAAACCAATGTAGCCGGGCTATTCGCTGCTGGTGAGACTGCCTGCACCGGCGTCCACGGTGCCAACCGGTTGGCTTCCAACTCAATGCTTGAAGTGCTTGTATTTACCAAAAGAATCATGGAGAAAACCAGGGAGAGGGCTGTCATAAGAACACCAGTTGCCGGTGATGATGTGGACGTTCACCATTCGTTGAGTTCTAGGGGGGTTACCGGGGTTGTGAGTCCATGCAGCCTTTCTGCTTTGCAGCAACTGCACTGGGATAAGGTGGGCATTATACGCAATCAGGGGGGGCTAACTAAGGCGGCTGATATTCTGGCTACCTGGCAGGGAGCATTGTCCCAGCCTACAGACCGTCCCTCCTATGAGCTGAATAACCTGGTGCTGACCGGTCGATTGGTAACCGAGGCAGCTCTTGTTAGGGAGGAGAGCCGCGGAGCTCACTTCCGCTCTGATTTCCCGCAGAGCTTGCCCCAGTGGCGGCGCCATATTGTATTCTTACCGGAGTGATAAGTTGAGTAGGGGGAGGTGAGGTAGATAGATATTATCCAACCATCTGTGGAACAGCTTAATAACATTATAGACCTTGCACTGGCTGAGGATATAAGTCATGGTGATGTGACCAGTGAGACTTTGATACCAGCCGGGCTACAGGGGAAGGCGTCTATACTGGTTAAGGCTGGCGGTGTGTTGGCTGGGGGTGAGATAGCCAGGAGGGTGTTTCTCAAGGTTGGCCCGTCGCTTAAGGTTGAGGTGCTTATTGAGGATGGAGCTAGGGTAAGGCCAGGGGATATAGTGGCTACCGTTTCCGGCAGGGTGCCCAGCATCCTCAAAGCAGAGAGGGTGGCTCTTAATTTCCTGCAGAGGCTTAGTGGCATTGCTTCAGAGACAGCCCGATATGTAGCCGAGACGCGGGGCTTTGAGGTCAGCATAAAAGACACTCGCAAGACCACCCCCGGGCTTAGATTGCTGGAGAAGTATGCGGTGCGCCTGGGTGGTGGCCAGAGCCACCGCTTTCGCCTGGGTGATGACATTCTGATTAAGGACAATCATATAGCGGCGTTGCGTGTCCTAGGTATGGGATTGAAGGATATTGTGGCTAAGGCTAAGCAGAATGCTCCTAAGGGATTAAAGATTGAGGTGGAGGTTGGCACTATCCAGGAGGCCCTGGATGCATTCGAGGGTGGGGCTGATGTAGTTATGCTGGATAATATGAACCCGGATGAGATGCACCGAGTGGTCAGCTTAAAGCCGAGCCATGTTAAAGTTGAAGCCTCGGGGGGGGTTACATTGGCTAATGTCCGCCGGGTGGTTGAGGCGGGGGTTGATATCATATCTATCGGTGCTCTTACCCATTCCCCGAAGGCGTTGGATATAAGCCTTGAGCTTGAGCCACAGACCCTCAAGCTGGTATAGTCCGAATCTGGGGCAATTAGTCTTCGGGGGCTTTCCTAGAACTTCTCTCGGCTATCCAGCAGTATCGTTACCGGGCCATCATTACGGATTTCTACCTGCATGTATTGCTGGAAGCACCCGGTTTCTACTTTTAATCCGGTGGCACGAGCCTGATTTACGAAGAGGTTGAATAATTCTTCAGCTCGAGCTGGTGGTGCTGCCTCGGTGAAGCTGGGGCGCCGCCCCTTTTTGGTGTCAGCTAGGAGAGTAAATTGGCTTATCACCAGTAGCTCGCCCTTTATATCTAGGGCCGAGAGATTGAACCTGTCTTCATAGTCCGAAAAGATGCGCAGACCGGCAGCCTTTTGAGCCAGGTATTGGGCATCCCTTTCTGTATCCCCGTCGGCTACTCCTACAAAAATCACCAGACCTTGGCCTATTTTACCCACTATCTCACCACCAACGCTGACCGAGGCCTCGGTAACTCGCTGTAGCAGCACCTTCACCGTCTACTTCCCCTTTGCTTTACCCTTGTCAGGCATTCCCTCCTTGGCTTCCTCAGTGGCACTGCCCTTGCGATTATCTGTAATATAGAAGCCGCCCCCTTTAAAAATAACAGGGGTAGGATGGATGATGCGATGTGCTCCTTCGTGACATTTGGGGCATGTGGTTAGCGGCTCGTCATCAAAGCTCTGCCTTATCTCAAACCGGAAATGACACAGATTACACTCATATTCATAGATGGGCACTTACTTTACCTCACTCAAGTTTTCTCTGACATATTTTACAGCAAGGGCTTGTCTAAGGCAAATTGAGATAGACCATTAGTCTAGCTGCAACTACTCTGGACTAATAAATAAAAAAGGAGTAGAATAAAAATAAGTGACGACGGTATTGAAGTAGAGTAGATGATATGCATTTAGCAGTTGCAACTTTAATAATAACCTGGGAAAGAAAGCACTGGGCTGAGCCAGTGCTTTTTAGGTTAAGGAGGTGCGGTTATGCAGTCTAGCCTGATTGGGAAAATTGAAAAAGCCAAGCGCTATGCCCAGGAGACAGATCGGGTTATCTTCTCTGAACTGTCAGTGGGCTTCCGGGGAGAGAATGATAACTACACTACCAGATACAAAGACGGACAGTGGCATTGCTCTTGCCACTTTTTTTCAG
>DAOUMH010000016.1:0-5250 GCA_034411815.1 Dehalococcoidales bacterium
AAAGGTGGGTGACATCATCGTCTACAATGTCCCAACCACTATTCAAGAGTTCTATAACTACCCTCCGGTGGTAGCCCACCGGGTGATAAGGGTTAATACTGAAGGTGGCCTAAGCTTCCGCACCAAGGGTGACAACAGCGGGGAAGACCCGTTCACTGTAATCGCTTCCAATGTAAGGGGCACCGTGGGCCAGCAAATCCCTTACCTCGGCTTCCCTCTCCTCTTCTTCCAGAGCAACCAGGGGTTAATCTTTATCATTATAGGGTTATGCCTCTTTGCCATCTATCTTTACTCCGACGAGCTTAGTCGGGGCAAAAGGAAGGTGCAGATGGGGATATTCGCCCCGGCGATTCAGGAAAGCCGGCATAGCACCCGGTTGATAGCAAACCATATACAAGCCACCGAAAAAAGGATGGATAGTACCGAACAAACTATAGGCAAGTTCACCGAGGCAATAGCCGAGTATGCCCAGCACCTCAAGAGCCATACCAGTGCCATTCAGGGTCTCAGCGACGCCTCACAGGAACTGAAGAAGAGCACCGCCGAGCAGAACAGGGTTCTAGGGCAGATGGCAAGTAACATGAGACAGCCAGCTCCCAGAGTGGAAGAGCCGCCACCGAGGATTGGAGGAACAGTGCATAAGCTAGAGGTAGTTGGAGAGGTAATCCACAAGATAGAAAGCCAGCGAGAAGAACTAGGAACGGTAGAAGTGGTCAGGGAGGTAGAGGGAGTAACCCACGACGTGATTCACGAGGTAGTTCACAAGGTGGTACACAAGGTAACCCCCGAGGCATCCCGCAGGGTGGTATATAAGACAGTCCCCGAGGCATTTCCCAAGGTGGTTCACAGTATAGCCGCCGATGTATTCCCCAAGGTGGTTCAGGAGATAGCCCCCAAAGTAGAGGAGGTAGTCTCCCAGACAGATAAACGCCGATTCCCGCCGGGGTGTATCAGAAACCGACCAAAGCCCGGCAACGAGGTTGAGATTGAGACACCTGAGACAAGGCCAATAACCCATCATTACAAGCGATTCCATACACACGGTATTAAAAGAGAAACGTAAGCCCCTTCCCTGTCACCCTCACAGTGCCTTAAGAGGGGCTACCGTTCTTGCTTAACATCGCCCCGGAGTTCTAAACGCTCCATTATTAACCTAGCTTTACTCCCCCGTTGGTTGTATACTACAATATATGAAAATAAACCCCTTCTCTAGGTTTGCCGGAATTAACAAAAATGAGTAGACAGAGGGAAGCCAAGGGGAGTAAATTTTCACCAAGGCTCCTGACTGCCATACTAGTAGCCGTATTCTTCGGTATTGCCCTGTACCTCCGCGTTTATCTCCCCTATGACCAGGTATTTGGCAGTGACTGGATAAAGTTTACCAGCGTCGATGCCTACTACCATATGTACCTGGTTGATAACATTATCCACAATTTCCCTCACCTTATGGACTTCAACCCCTATTTCATCTATCCCGACGGCACCGGGATGAGCAGTACCCACCTCTTTGACTGGTTCCTGGCTAGCATTATCTGGGTGATTAGCCTGGGCTCACCAACCCAGAACGTTATCGATACGGCCGGTGTCTATTTCCCGGCTATCCTAGGTGCCCTGACGGTCATCCCCATCTACTTCATCGGCAAAGAGATATTTGGCCGCTGGGCCGGCGTGCTCTCGGCTGGCCTGATAGCCCTGCTCCCCAGCGAATTACTGAACCGGTCAATACTCGGCTTTACTGACCACCATGTCGCCGAGACCCTGCTCACCACTGTAGCCATTCTGTTCCTGATCCTAGCTATCAAAGCCGCCAGGCAAAGACAATTAACCTTCAATCACCTCAAACGTCTAAACTGGGCCACGAGTGCTAGACCGATTATCTACAGCCTGCTGGCTGGCATTTTTCTGGGAATCTACCTCCTCACCTGGCAAGGAGCCCTGCTCTTCGTCTTCATCATCTCTGTCTACTTCTTAGTCCAGTTCATCATTGACCACCTTAAGCACAAATCCACCGATTATCTATGCCTAGTCGGTGCTATCCTTTTCTTTGTTGCCCTGCTAATGTTTCTGCCGGCTTCCTCCGGTAAGCCGCTTGACCTAGCTTCCCTAGTAATCGCCTTACTTATACCCCTGGTTCTGAATGGTATCTCCCGTCTGATGACACACTGGACGATAAAGCCAGCCTACTATCCGCTGGCTCTGGCCGGGCTTGGGCTGGCCGGGGGGGGTATCTTTTACGCCATCGCCCCTTCCACGCTCACCTCAATGCTAGATAAATTCAGTGTCTTTGCCCCAACAGGTGCCTCCCTTACTACTTCAGAGATGCAACCCCTGCTCTTCCCCGAAGGCATCTTCTCAATTGCAATCGCCTGGGGCAATTTCACCACCAGCTTTTTCCTCGGCCTCATTGCCCTCGGCATCCTAATCTACCTCGTCATCAAACACGGGGACGCCGAGAAAAGCCTCCTAGTAGTATGGAGCCTGGTAATACTGGCCGCCACTCTGGGGCAGCGCCGCTTTGGCTATTACCTTGCCGTTAATGCAGCCCTACTTACCGGATACCTGTCCTGGCGACTACTCAGCCTCGCCGGTTTCAGGGAAGCTACCGCTGAGGCTACAGAAATACCCGGGGAAGCAGAGGGGAGGGAAACCAAATTCAAGAAAGAGGGCAATGGTGGTTTTCGTTTCACCATCCAACACACAAATATGGTTTTAGCCATATTAGCCGTCTTTCTCCTCGTCATCTTCCCCAACATTATACCGGCAACTACCCTTGCCCAGCAGGCACGCTTTGCTCCCAGTAACGCTTGGTGCAGCTCGCTTGACTGGCTAAGGGAGAACACCCCCGACCCCCTCGGCACCCCCGCTTCCTACTACCAGCTCCACGAGTCACCCCCACCCGGAGAAAGCTATGACTACCCCGAATCCGCCTATGGGGTGATGGCCTGGTGGGACTATGGCTACTGGATTACCCGCATTGCCCACCGCATACCCAATGCCAATCCCAGCCAAAACCCTGTTTCTAATACTAATGCCGCCCGCTTCTTCACCTCCCAGGACGAAGCCTCATCCCAGGAAATAACGCAAGAACTGGAATCATCTTACGTAATCATTGATTACGCTACTGCCACCTCCAAATTCTGGGCAATGGCTACCTGGGCAGGAAAGGAAGAGACTGAATTCTTTGATATCTACTATATACTCCATGAAGATGAACTGGTGGCAGGCCAGCTCTTTCACCCCGAATATTACCGCTCATTGTCCACTAGGCTGTATAACTTCGATGGTAAAGCAGTAACCCCACCTGGCTCAATAGTGATTTCTTATCAAGAGGAGATAAGCCAGGAAGGGATATCCTATAAGCTAATCACTAACCTAGAGCAGTTCACCAGCTATGAAGAAGCCGAAGCCTATATATCAAGCCAGGAATCAGGCAACTATAGAATAGTCGGCACCAGTCCTTTTATCAGCCCCGTGCCCTTAGAAGCCATAGAGCATTACACGCTAATCTATAGTTCTGATGAGTATACCAGCCAAACGAGCGAGGGAATAATCCCCGAAGTAAAAATCTTTGAATACACCGACTAAAGAGATAATACTTGCAGTACCTGATTGCAGCTCGGTTAAGCCCTAGGTATAAACGGCGATTTTCACTGCCTCCCTGGGGTTATGCTCATCGAAGAGTAGAACCCCCACCTTCCTGCCATCAATCATCTCTGCCACAGGCAGGTTTCTGGCCACAGCAACCCCCTCCAGATAAACCTTATAGCTACTGGCCAGCTGAACGGTAGCCGTGTAGTCACCGGGGTTGAAACTCTTTAGCACCGCTCTCTTCAGACTCATTTTCCCCCAGACCCCCTTTAGATAATCTCTATACTGCCCCCAGTACCAACCGGTGTTCGTATTGTGCCCTACCCGGCTGATAGACCAAGACTAGCCCCAGCACCCTCTTCTTCCCAGCATCAAGTCCAGCCCCGGGGTCGGTTATGTCAATGACATCGTATAGCTGCTGACCGCAGTTGACAGGAACCCGTATTACACCGCTGGCTGACTCAATCTCGGCCTCCCTCAGGCAGGCTTCCCCTCCTCGCCCGAGCTTTGACTATGGTATCAAGGTTCCTGTCATAGAGTTGCTGAAGCCTATCGTACAACCTGTCCACTTCATCCCAGGCAAAGACCTCAGCAATAACGGGGACACCAGCAACACCATCACTCTGTTCAGACATAACCCGCCCTCTAAAACCAGACTACGTGATGCCAGAGTAGCACGTATGTTCTATTAAAGTCAACGGTATTTTGTCACCTTTTGTCTTCGTTTTTCCCGGTTCCTAGCTAAAAGGAAGCCGACTACTGCCAGTTGACGGACTTTAGCAAATAAGATAAAGTAAATTTGTGGGAGGCGATGATTATGACCCAAGAAGCTAAAAAGACAATCGTATGTCACCAGTGTAAAGCCAATGATTGCTTAAAGCGGTACCCCCAAGGCATCCCCGACTACTGTCAGGTACAAAAGTTTCCGGGAATCATAGAGGAGAGCATAGAGCAATTCTTTAAACCCGAAATTGCGAGCATCCACCTGGCCACCGCTAAAGTGCTTAAGAAGGGAGGCTATGACTGGTCTCGCGTCCAGCAATGCCTTGAGTTTGCTAGAGAGCTAGGGGTAGCCAAGGTAGGGCTAGCCGTGTGCATTGGCCTAATCCGGGAAGGTAGGGAATTTGCCCGGTTTCTGGGTAGAGCCGGCTTTGAGGTCACATCGGTAGCCTGTATGATAGGGGGGCTGGAAGCCCAGGAAACGGGAATACCTGATGAATGGGTGGTCCCAACGGGTATAAGCTGCAATCCGATAACTCAAGCAGAAATTATGAATCGCGAAGGCACACAGCTTAACTTCATATACGGTCTCTGTGTAGGACATGATACCATCTTTATAATGCACTCTAAGGCACCTGTAACCTATGTAGTGGCTAAGGACACGGTAACCGGTAACAACCCCAGTGCTGTTCTCTTTTCACCGTTCCATCGCATGAAATTTGCTGAAGCATATGGAAGAGATTGAACCGCTACTCGTATAAGAGGCTGTATAGGCTGTTTTTTCTTAAGAAAAATTAGGGAGTTATCTTCAAAAACATTGCATGCCGAAGTGGCGGAATGGCAGACGCGCTACGTTCAGGGCGTAGTGTCCGTAAGGGCATGGGAGTTCAAATCTCCCCTTCGGCACCATTATTTGGCGCTTGTAGCTCAGTTGGATAGAGC